>DAORNX010000395.1:0-2716 GCA_035441225.1 Caulobacter sp. | reverse complement strand
CGCTGGGGCCCAGAAGGTCCGGCTCGCCGACGGTCGCGCCCGTGCCGGCCACGGCGATCTCCACCGCCTCCAGGGCGGCCACGAGGTCGTGGGGGTCGGCGGCGACGAGGGTGACGACGAGCTGCATGCGCGCCGCCTAGCCTGCTTTCGCGAGGATGGGAACCGGGTTGCGTGGTTCGACGCGCGCTCGTCGAGCGCTGCTCACCATGACGTGGACGAGTGCCGCGGCGCGAACCCACGTCATCCCGAGCAGCCGCGGAGCGGCGTGTCGAAGGACGCACGAGGCTCCCCGCTGCCCCGGTGGCGAACCGGCGCTGCTTGCCTTAAGCGGGGAGCATGTCGAAACAGATCCTGCTGATCGCCGGGCCGACCGCGAGCGGCAAGTCCGCCCTGGCCTTGCGGGCGGCGCGGGCGTTCGGTGGCGAGATCGTCAACGCCGACGCGCTGCAGCTCTATGCCGATCTGCGGATCCTGTCGGCGCGGCCGACGGACGCCGAGCAGGCCGACATCCCCCATCACCTGTTCGGCGTCGCGGACGGCGCAGACGGCTGGTCCGTCGGCCGCTGGCTGCGGGCCGCCGCTCCCACCATCGGCGACATCATCGCGCGTGGCCGGACTCCGGTCGTGGTCGGTGGCACCGGCCTCTACTTCAAGGCCCTGACGGAGGGCCTCGCTGACATTCCGCCGACGCCGGCCGCCGTGCGCCAGGGCGTGGCGGCGATGTACGACACCCTCGGCGAAGACCGCTTCCGCAGCCTGCTCGCCGGCGCTGATCCCGACGCCGCGCTCCGGATCGAGGCCGGCGATCGCCTGCGACTGCAACGGGCGATGGAAGTGATGAAGGCCACCGGCCGCCCGCTGAGCGCCTGGCAGGCCGACACGACCCCGGCCCTCGGACCCGACGCCTGGCGCGCCGTGGCCATCGTTCCCGACCGGGCCGAACTCTACGCCCGCTGCGACGCCCGGTTCGACGCCATGCTGACCGGCGGAGCGCTTGACGAGGTTCGCGCCCTGCTGGCGCGCCGCCTCGATCCCCGGCTGCCGGTGATGAAGGCTGTCGGCGTGCGCGAGCTGGCCGCCTGCCTGGCCGGCGAAACGACCCTCGACCGGGCCGCCGACCTGGCCCGCCAGGAGACCCGCCGCTACGCCAAGCGCCAGTTGACCTGGCTGCGCAACCAGACGCCGGACTGGCCGCGGATCACCGAAATCGGAACCGATGCGGCGTGGAGGCAATTCCTTGCGCTTGAACCCGCCTTGACGGGCCTCACGTAGCGTGGCATCTCCAAGTCCTGCGATTTGGAGCAATCTTCGTGCGCAACACGATCATCGTACTTGCCGGGCGGCCGACAACAGCGTGACCTGATCCGTCACGTTGTCGCCGGTCGCGCGCATCCCAGGCCCCTACGGGCCTTTTTTATTGCCTTTTTCGTCCCCCCGAAGAGCCTGCCATGACCGCCTCCGCCACCCGGACCGCCCCGACCGACGCCGCCGCCCGCGAGATGACCGGCGCCGAGATCGTTATCCAGGCCCTGATCGACCAGGGGGTCAGCACCCTGTTCGGCTATCCGGGCGGGGCGGTGTTGCCGATCTATGACGCCCTGTTCCACGACAACGCCCGTCACGGCGACCGCCTGCGCCACATCCTGGTCCGGCACGAGCAGGGCGCGACCCATGCCGCCGAGGGCTACGCCCGTTCGACCGGCAAGCCGGGCGTCGTGCTGGTCACATCGGGCCCGGGCGCGACCAACGCCATCACCGGCATCGTCGACGCCCTGATGGACAGCATTCCGATGGTCGTCTTCACCGGCCAGGTGCCGACCCACCTGATCGGGACCGACGCCTTCCAGGAGGCCGACACGGTCGGCATCACCCGCGCCTGCACCAAGCACAACTACCTGGTGAAGGACGTCGCCGACCTGCCGCGGATCATCCACGAGGCCTTCCACATCGCGACCTCCGGCCGGCCTGGCCCGGTGCTGATCGACATCCCCAAGGACGTGCAGTTCTCGCGCGGCCTCTACCGCTCGCCGGACGAGGTGACCTTCAGCCACGGCTACGCCCCGCGCACCAAGGGCGACCCGGCCCGCATCGCGGAAGCCGCGAAGCTCATCGCCAAGGCCCGCCGGCCGATCTTCTACACCGGCGGCGGGGTGATCAACGCCGGCCCGGCGGCCAGCGAGAGCCTGCGGGCCTTCGCCGCCATGACCGGCGCACCGGTGACCTCGACCCTGATGGGCTTGGGCGCGTTCCCGGCGGCCGACCCGGCCTGGCTGGGCATGGTCGGCATGCACGGCACCTTCGAGGCCAACAACGCCCTGCACGACTGCGATGTGATGGTCTGCATCGGGGCCCGTTTCGACGACCGCGTGACGGGCCGGCTGGACGCCTTCTCGCCGGGCAGCAAGAAGATCCACGTCGACATCGACGCCTCCTCGATCAACAAGAACGTGCGGGTCGACATCGGCATCGTCGGCGACGCCGGCAGCGTGCTGGACGACCTGATCGCGGCCTGGAAGGCTGGCGGCTATGGCCCGAACCGCAACGCCCTGGACGACTGGTGGCGACAGATCGACGGCTGGCGGGCCCGCCAGTGCCTGAGCTACCGGACCCGACCGGACACGATCAAGCCGCAGCAGGCCATCGAGCGGCTCTACGCCCTGACCCGGGACCGCGACACCTACATCACCACCGAGGTCGGCCAGCACCAGATGTGGGC
>DAORNX010000394.1:0-2722 GCA_035441225.1 Caulobacter sp. | reverse complement strand
CGCCCGGGCGTCGATCGCCTCGAGACCGGCGATACGGGCCAGAACCTGGTCGGCCGCCCCGTCGGACAGCGGCACGGGCGTCTCGCCCTCGAGGAAAGCGCCGCCGACTACGTCGGCCGGCCGGGGCGCCGCCTGCGCGCCGCGCAAGACAGCCGCCGTCGCTTCCATCAGGCGCAGGCCAGGATGGCTGGCGGGGTCCGGAAGGGGGGGCGGGGCGATCATGCGGCCGGGCAACTCCTTGAAAAGGCGGGATATGGACCGGATCGATCCGGGGTCAAGGCGGGGCGCCGGCTCATCGCGCGGACTCCAGCCGACCGCGCAGCTTCTCGAACGCCAGCCGCAGACGCGACTTGACCGTGCCCAGCGCCAGGCCGAACCGCTCGGCGATCTCGCTGTGCGTCAGGTCCTCATAGAAGGCGGCGCGCACCATCTCGCGCTGCTCGGGCGGCAGGTCGGCCAAGGCCGCGGCGACCTGCGCCTCGCGCTGGATCGCCTCGAGGTCCGCATCCGGCAGGGGCAGGGCGGCGGGGCTCAGCTGCGGCTCTTCGGGATCGAGCGTCGCCGTGCGTTCGCGGCGGAACAGGTCGATGCGGCGATTGCGGGCGATGCGGTAGATCCAGGTCGACACCGTGGCCTTGCGGCGATCGAAGCTGGCGGCCTTGCGCCAGACCGCGACCATCACCTCCTGGGCCAGGTCGTCGGCCCGGCCCGGCTCCAGGCCCAGCCGGCCCAGGTAGCCCTTCACCCGGGGCGCGTAGTGTTCGAACAACGCCGCATAGGCCGCCCGGTCGCCGTGGCTGGCGACGCGGTTCATCAGGTCGGCGTAGGGGTCGCTCTCGGGCGCGGTCACCGCCAAGGGATAGTCACGCCCGCTCCGATTGGTCCAGAGCGGGGTTTTCTGATATGGGGACTCCCCTCACCGCATCGGAACCCCCTGTCTTGGGCGCGACCCTCAATCTTGCTCGCGCGACGCCCGTCGTCGCCGCCGCCCCGGCCAACCTTTCGGGTCTCACCCGCGAGGGACTGGCGCGCGCCTTCGTCGAGGCCGGCGCCGTGCCGGCCGACAAGGCGAAGATGCGCGCCACCCAGGTGTTCCGCTGGATCCACCATCGCGGCGTGACCGACTTCGCCCAGATGACCGATGTCGCCAAGGACACCCGCGCGGCCCTGGCCGAACACTTCACCCTGGGCCGGCCCGAGGTCGTCGAGCGGCAGGTGTCACGGGACGGCACGCGCAAATGGCTGATCCGCACGGCGCCGGGCATCGAGATCGAGGCGGTCTACATCCCCGACGTCGGTCGCTCGGGCGCCCTTTGCGTCTCCAGCCAGGTCGGCTGCACGCTCAACTGCACCTTCTGCCACACCGGCACCCAGGCCCTGGTGCGCAACCTGACGGCGGCCGAGATCGTCGCGCAGGTGCAGGTCTGCAAGGACGATCTGGAGGAATGGCCGTCGGACCGCGAGGACCGGCGTCTGTCGAACATCGTCTTCATGGGCATGGGCGAGCCGCTGTACAATCTCGACAACGTCTCCGACGCCATCGACATCATCAGCGACAACGAGGGCATCGGCATTTCCCGCCGCCGCATCACGGTCTCGACCAGCGGCGTGGTCCCCGAGCTGAAGGCGCTGGGCGAGCGCACCCAGGCGATGCTGGCGATAAGCCTGCACGCCACCGACGACGCCCTGCGCGACGTGCTCGTGCCGATCAACAGGAAGTATGACATCGCCGCCCTGATGGACGGCATCCGCGCCTATCCCGGGATCAGCAACGCCCGGCGGGTGACGTTCGAATACGTCATGCTCAAGGGCGTCAACGACACGCCCGAGGAGGCGCTGGCCCTGGTCCGGCTGCTCAAGGGCATCCCGGCCAAGATCAACCTGATCCCGTTCAATCCCTGGCCAGGCACACAGTACGAATGCTCCGACTGGGCGACCATCGAGCGGTTCGCGGCGATCCTCAACAAGGCCGGCTATTCCAGCCCGATCCGCACGCCCCGCGGCCGCGACATTCTCGCCGCCTGCGGGCAGCTGAAATCGGAGAGCGAGAAGGTCCGCGCATCGGTCCGCCGCAAGGCCGAGGGGCTCGCTTCAGGCTAGAAGCTTGCGTGGAATGGCGCCGGTCGTGCTAACCCTTGCGCCCTAAGTTCCCGCATGGACGTCCCGATGCCGCCGCAACTCCAGTCGATGGAAATCCAGGCCTTCTCGACAGGCTTCGTCACCACCCTCGGCCACGCCGGACTCACGCTGGTCATCCTGCTGCTTGGCGCGGTGCTCTACGCCATGCTGACGCCCCATCGCGAGATCGCCCTGATCCGCGACGGCAACAACGCCGCGGCCCTGTCGCTAGGCGGCGTGCTGATCGGCCTCGCCCTGCCGCTGGCCTCGTCGCTGAGCGCCTCGGTCTCACCGCTGGAAATCGCCATCTGGGGCGCGGCCACGGTGGCCGTGCAGCTGCTGGTGTTCCGTGGCATCGACCTGATCCTGCACGGCCTGCCGCAGCGCATCCAGGACGGCGAGATCTCCGCCGCGGTGCTGCTGGTCGGCGCCAAGGTGGCCAGCGCCCTGATCCTCGCCGCGGCCCTGGCCGGCTGAGACCCCGTGCATCTGCCCCGACTTCCCGACTGGCTGGTCTATCTGGCGATCGTGGCGGCGCTGGTGATCGCCTCGATGGGGCGTCGCGAGCAGGCCGACGCGCCGCCCCCGCCGCCGCCGATGGCCG
>DAORNX010000393.1:0-2726 GCA_035441225.1 Caulobacter sp. | reverse complement strand
TGAGCCGGCTGGTGGCGGATGCTGGTCTGCGGGACCGGTTGTCGGCCGCCTCGGCGGCCCTGTGCGACGGGCTGGGCGCGGACCGCGCGGCGGAGGCGCTGCTGGCCTTGTCCGGTTAGTGCTCAACGCGCATCCACTGTCATCCCGGCCGCAGCGCAGCGGAGAGCCGGGCCCCAGATTCGGCAGAGATTTGATCTAGGTCCCGGATCAGCCTTACGGCTGTCCGGGATGACAAGGGTTGATGTTACGCGGGTAAGGAAAACCCCTTCTCCTGCAACCTCGCCGCCATCTCGCCCCTTCGCCCGGCCCACTCCTCGGCCAGCAGTCCCAGGCCCAGCACGTCCACGCCGGCGCCGTCCTTGACGATGTGCCGCCGGAACCGGGCCTCCTGCACGAAGCCGTGCTTCTCGTGCAGCCGCCAGACCGCCTCGTTGCTGGCCAGCACCTCGCACCACAGCTTGGTCAGCCCCTGTGGGCCGAACACCTGCTCGATGATCCAGAACTCGACATAGCTGCCCAGGCCCAGGCCCCGCACGGCCGGGTCGGCCAGATAGTAGGCCCAGGCGCAGCGGCCGTGCCGCCGGTCGATGTCGTAGAGGTTGGCCAGGCCCACCGGCCTGGCGTCCAGTTCGATGATCCAGTAGCGCCGTCGCTCGTCGCCCGCGATGCCGGCGAACCAGCGGGCGTGCTCGTCCGGGCTGATCAGGTGGTCGGTGTACATGTACGACCGCACCGCCTCGCTGTTGCGCCAGGCCAGGATGCGGGCGCTGTCGTCGGGCGTGACGTCGCGCAGGGTGACGGTCGGGGCGGTCATACGCGGCGGCCTCCGCCATAGGTCGCCAGGTCGGGGCGCGATGACACGAACCGGCGCACCGCGTCCGAGGTGAAGGCCCGGTTCTCCCGGTAGAGCGCGTCGTAGACGGCGGCCATGAAGGCGTAGTCGTCGGGCCGGTCGACGGTCCAGCGCACCTCGCCCTCGTCGGCCGGCTGGGAGTGGAACGCCAGGCGATAGCGATCAGGGTGGTTCCAGATGCCCCAGGTGACGTGCTCGCGCTCCTCGGGCGTGGTCGCCGTCGCGGCGGCCCGGCGCAGGGTCTCGGCGGTCATCACCTCGACGTCGAGGCCCTTGGGAAAGGTGCGGTGGGGCGGGGTGTTGCTGGCGTAGTCGGCGTCGGTCTCAAGCAGGGTCTCGATGGTCTCGTCGATCACGAACGGGTCGGCCAGCGGACAGTCGGCGGTCAGGCGCACGACATGATCGGCCGGACCATGCTCGTCCAGCGCGCCGATGAACCGGGCCAGCACGTCGTCGAGCGAGCCGCGGTGGACGGCGATGCCCTCCTTGCGCACGACCTTCTCGATCGCATCATCGCCGGGGTTGAGGCTGGTGGCCACGACCAGCCTGTCGATGCGCCGCGCGCGGGCGACCCGCTCGATCTGCCGCACGATCATCGGCGCCCCGGCCAGCGGCATGAGCACCTTGCCCGGCAGCCGGGTGGAGCTCATGCGGGCCTGGAGGATGGCGAGGATCAAACCCGTTTCTCCGTCATCCCCGGGCTCATCCCGGGCACCTGGCACTCGGCGCCGCAAACGAAGCACCCTTCGTCAGGACGATGGCGTTCATGGGTCGTCGGAACAAGTCCGACGATGACGGTTCAGGAACTGGCCGCCCGCGCGTCCATCCGCCGGAGAATCTCCCCCGCGGCCCGGTCGGTCTCGGCCAGGGGTTCGTAGGTCCAGCCGTGGAAGGCGCCGCCGAACGGGCGGGCCGCGCCGTGGCGTTCGAGCTCCTCGTGGAACAGGCGGAACTTCAGGCTCTGGCCGTCCATCTTGAGGATGAACACCGGCTTGCCCGTGCCGGCGGCCTCGGTGGCCATGTTGGCCGAGTCCTCGGTGACCAGCACATAGTCGGCCCCGGCAAGGAAGGCGAAATAGGGGTTGTCGCCCTCGCCGTCCCAGATGATCCCGGGCAGATGCTTGAGCCGGGCGGTCAGCAGGGCCTTCGCCTGCGGCGGCGTGCGGCGCGAGAAGGTCATCAGCAGCGAGCCGCCCTCCTGCTCGAGCGCCAGCTGGATCTGCTGGGCGATGGCCGAGGCGCGCTCGGGCGACAGGTCGAACGCCCGCGAGCGGCCGCCGATCAGCACCGCCGCGCGCGGGTGGGGCAGGGGGTCGATGGCTGCGGCGAACCGTTTGTACTCGTCGGCCAGCTTCTTCGGCGTCACGCGGTGCGGCGCGCCGATGATCGAGACGATGTTGTCGCCCTTGAGGCGGTCATGGTTGGGCGGCACGACCAGGTCGAATAGCTGGGCCGGGGCCCGGGGATCCTGGATCTGCACCACCCAGGTCTTGCGGCCGGACCATCGGCGCAGGCGTATCGACAGGGGCAGGGTGGCGCGGCCGGCGGCGATCACCAGGTCCGGCCAGGGCGGCTCGAACGCGCTTTCGGGGGTCAGCCAGCGGCGGGGGAACAGGTTCAGCCACCAGGGCAGGCGGCCGACGCGGCCGGTCCAGGCGATACGCTTGACGACCACCGTCGCCTTGCGCTGGCGCGCCACCGCCTCGGCCAGGCCGACGGCCTGGGCCTCGATCCCGGCCCGTCCGTCGGACACGGCCCAGATCGTCAGGGGAGGGTTTGCCGGTTGCTTCGCCACGTCGCCCTAATACTCGTCATGGCCCGGCTTGTCCGGGCCACCCATGAACACCGTCAGACACGGGTGTGCTCGGGTCCT
>DAORNX010000392.1:0-2735 GCA_035441225.1 Caulobacter sp. | reverse complement strand
ATCCTCGACACCGGCATCCGCATCGACGGCCGCACGGTCGACAAGGTCCGCCAGATCGTCAGCGAAGTGGGCGTCCTGCCCCGCGCCCACGGCTCGGCCCTGTTCACCCGTGGCGAAACCCAGGCCCTGGTCGTGGCCACCCTGGGCACCGGCGACGACGAGCAGCTGATCGATGCCCTCGAGGGCAAGTACTATGAGAAGTTCATGCTGCACTACAACTTCCCGCCCTACTCGGTCGGGGAGACGGGCCGCATGGGCGCGCCGAGCCGCCGCGACGTCGGCCACGGCAAGCTGGCCTGGCGGGCGATCCGCCCGATGCTGCCGGACGCGGTCGACTTCCCCTACACCATCCGTCTGGTGTCCGAGATCACCGAGTCCAACGGCTCGTCCTCGATGGCCACGGTCTGCGGCTCGTCGCTGGCGCTGATGGATGCGGGCGTGCCCCTGAAGAAGCCGGTCAGCGGCATCGCCATGGGCCTGATCCTCGAGAAGGACGGTTTCGCGGTCCTGTCGGACATCCTCGGTGACGAGGACCACCTGGGCGACATGGACTTCAAGGTCGCCGGCACCGAGGACGGCATCACCAGCCTGCAGATGGACATCAAGATCGCCGGCATCACCGAGGCGATCATGAAGCAGGCCCTGGCCCAGGCGAAGGCCGGCCGGGAGCACATCCTGGGCGAGATGTCCAAGGCCATGGAAGCGCCGCGCGCCGAGCTGGGCGAGTTCGCCCCGAAGATCGAGACGATCAAGATCCCGGTCGACAAGATCCGCGAAGTGATCGGCACGGGCGGCAAGGTGATCCGCGAGATCACCGCCGAAACCGGCGCCAAGATCGACATCGGCGAGGACGGCACGATCAAGATCGCGGCCGCCGACCAGGCCAAGATCGACGCGGCCAAGGAGTGGATCAAGTCGATCGCCTCCGAGCCCGAGATCGGCGCCATCTACAACGGCAAGGTGGTCAAGGTCGTCGACTTCGGCGCCTTCGTGAACTTCTTCGGCGCCAAGGACGGCCTGGTCCACGTCAGCCAGATCAGCAACGAGCGGGTCTCGCGCCCGGCCGACGTGCTGACCGAAGGCCAGATGGTCAAGGTCAAGCTCCTCGGCTTCGACGATCGCGGCAAGACCAAGCTGTCGATGAAGGTCGTCGACCAGGAAACCGGCGAAGACCTGTCCAGGAAGGAAGAGGCCTCCGCCGAGGCGTAGGACGCTTCAGCATCGCTGATTGAATTGGGGCGGCTCTGGAAACGGGGCCGCCCTTTTTCTATGTCTGCGAGTCAGCGCCCGCAGCCTGCATCTGTCGCCCATAGGCCACCCGGTGGACAACCCACCCTACCGCCACGCCAGTGGCGGCGAACAGAAGGACGCCTGGCGCCACACCTAACCAGCCAGTCTCAGTGATGGGGGTCGATAGGACTTTGTGTCCCTGATCTGCCGGGGCGATCGACAGGGGCAGCAACAGGGCGACCGCCATTCCCAGCAAAGTGCAGAGGGTTCCGCCATACGCCATGCTGGCGAACGGACTTCGCGCGCCGATCATATGAAGGATCCACCACCCTGGACCGGCAAAGGCACAGAGCCCTACTGCCCAGACGACCAGCGCGACCGGGAAAACCAACAGCAAAAGCGGAAAGTAGGCGAGGCTTCCGGCCGACAGAAACATGAGCGCATAGGCGCCAGTTACCAAGGCGGCGCCCGCAAGCGCGCCGGCGCCAAGGCCCTTCACAACTCTCGCGGGGGTGGTCCGCCGATGAGGGTTTATATTTCGCCAGAACGCGCCGGTTTTCATCCAGGTGGTGTCTCCAGCGCTGTGCCCAGTTCACCGTCGGGCATTCGGATTTGCTCTAGGCGCTTTGTATCGTGACGGCCACACCCCGCCCTGATGCCTTGGCGGAGCATTGCGCGGGCGGACGTCCTGCTCAAGGACCGCTTCGCGGCCGCGCAGCGGCGGGCCCGCAGGGGTCGTCCTTGACCAGGGCGACCGGCCGCGCTCCCATTCCATCAAGGCGGCAGGGCGGACTCTCATCGGTGAACTTTCTCTCCCGGAGGAGAGGATTCTCCGGGGGGAAACTTCAGGTCCCCTCACCCAACCCCCTGAAATCCCTCACCTCCGCCCGCGCTATCCGACCGCGCCGAACAATCCTCCCATCCCCCCGTCGCGCCGCCGCCATACTCACCCCATCCCGCCGCACGGGGAGGGCGTCTCGGCCAGGCGATCCGATGCGGCGGCGGGGTGGAGTTCGAGCGGGGTAAGGCGACGGGGGGTTACCGTCGCGGTCCGGGGATGATCAGCCATCACCCGCCCGCCGGAGGCTTCTGCCGGCTAAGTGCTAAAACCACTGCCCACCGGCGGCTCCCGGAAAACGAACTTCGCGGCGCGCGACGGCCCCGGCCTTCTCAGACCAGATACCCATACCTCGGCCCCGCTGAGGCCGGAGCGCGCCGCGCCCTCCTCACCCACGGGGACATGCACTTCAGTGCGTGTCCCCGGAGGCCGCGTAGCCATGCGCTGTTTTCGGTAACCGCACTCTGTCGGGAACCGTCTCCGAACCACCCCAAAGTAAACGCCCCTTAACCCTCTCCGCGCGACAACGGGCGGTCTCGGAATCGGGGATTGTGAATGGCGCGGGCGATGCGACGGTCGGGGCTGGAGATGGCGATGGAGCTGGTCGCCTGGGCCTGGTCGCGTCCGCTGGCGGCGCGGCTGCGCGGCGGCCTGGTGGCGGCGTTCG
>DAORNX010000391.1:0-2742 GCA_035441225.1 Caulobacter sp. | reverse complement strand
TATGATTTTAGCATATTCAGCGGGCGGCAAGGGTAAAGTCCGACAGGCTGCTAGCCAAGGAGAACGCCATGACCGCACACCCCCGCGACTTCCAGGTCGTCACCGCCGACCAGCTGCTGATCGGCGCCCGCGAATGGCGCCACGACGGCGATGCCAGCGGCCGCAACGTCGTCGTCATCGCTCCCGCCACCTCGGTCAGGGCGCGCTACTACCACCGCTTCGCCGAATACCTCCACGCCAGCGGCTGCGATGTCGTCACCTTCGACTATCGCGGAATCGGCGCCTCGCGCCCGCTGGGCGGCCTGCGCCGCTTCAACGCCAGCTATGTCGACTGGGGCCGGTACGATCTCGAAGCCGTCCTCCAGTACGTCACCAGCCGCTACCCCGGCCAGCCCATCGACGTCGTCGCTCACAGCATCGGCGGCTTCACGCTCGGCCTTGCCGCCTCCAGCCATCGCGTGCGCCGCGCCCTGACCGTCGGCGCCCAGATCGCCTACTGGCCGGACTACAACCCTCGCAAACGCCTGCAGATGGTGCTCCGCTGGCACCTCTTCATGCCGCTCGTGGCGTGGCTGTTCGGCTACTTTCCCGGTGCCCGCCTCGGCTGGCTCGAAGACACCCCGCTCGGCATCGTCCGCCAGTGGAGCGCCCTGCACCGCGATTTCGAAAAGCAGCCCTGGAAAACCCACCGCACCGACCCGCCACTGCCCCTGCGGTTCGAGCTGTTCCGCGGCGACACCCTGGCCATCAGCCTGGCCGACGACGACTGGGGCACCCCGGCCGCCATCCGCCGCCTGCTCGGCCTCTACAAACACGCCCGACGCCACCACCTGCACCTCGAACCCGCCGACATCGGCGTCAGCCAGATCGGCCATTTCGCCTACTTCAACAGCCGGTTTGCCGACTCGTTGTGGCCGCTCGCCCTGCGCTGGCTACAGACCGGCGCCATGCCCGCCCCCTTCGCCGCGCGCCTGTGCGCGGTTGGCTGAACCCCGCCCGAACACCAACCCAAGGAGAACGCCATACCCTACCACCACCTGCTGCACGACGACCCGCTCAAGGACTTCTCGCGACGCGACATGGCCTTCGACGGCCAGAGCAAGACCGTGTACGTCGCCGGCAGCGGCCCGGCCGTCATCGTCATGGCCGAGATGCCCGGCATCGGCCCGCACGTCGCCCGCTTTGCCCGCTGGGTGCGCGACGCCGGCTTCACCGTCTACATGCCCTCGCTGTTCGGCCGCGACGGCGCGGTCGTCTCCGCCGACGAAGGCGCCGCCGTCTTCCGCAAGGCCTGCGTCAGCGCCGAATTCCGCGCCCTGGCCGCCGGCCAGACCAGCCCGGTAACCCACTGGCTGCGCCAGCTCGCCCGGCAGGCCCACGCCGAATGCGGCGGCAAGGGCGTCGGCGCCATCGGCATGTGCTTCACCGGCAACTTCGCGCTGTCGATGATGCTGGAACCGGCCATGCTCGCCCCGGTCCTCTGCCAGCCCGCGCTACCCCTCAACGACCCGGCCGGCCTCGAAATCTCCCCCGAAGACCTCGCCGCCGTCAAAGCCCGCCTCGACCGCAACCAGCTCGAAGTCCTCGCCTACCGCTTCGCCGGCGACAAGTTCTGCCAGGCCCAACGCTTCGCCGCCTACGAACAGGCCCTCGGCCCCCGCTTCAAGGCCCGCGTGCTACCCGACTCCGCCGCCCACTTCGCCGACGCCCCGCCCTTCTTCCAGACGCACGTCCCCTTCGCGCATAGCGTGGTGACGGTGCATCTGGTGGACAAGGAAGGGGAACCGACGGTGGCGGCGCGGGAGGAGATAATGGGGTTCTTGGCTGGGCAGTTGGGGCGGTACTGAGGGCAACTATTCGGCCAATCCGGCCGTACGAGTCTCCGTGCTTGGAGGTCCGCAATGCGCCGATTACCAGCCATCGAGTCGGAAATCGACTTCAACGGCAGCTTATCGATCTGACGAATTCACACTCCCGACCCGAAGCGGACAGTCGAAGTCTTGGAAAGCGGACGCCCAACGTAAAGTTGAGGGGCGCCGCGCTTTTGCAGCGTCCCGCTCGAACGTAAGGTTGGGCGACAACTCAGTGCACACGATCATGCTGAAAATGCAAATAGGCAAGTGCTGGGCCAACTTTGGACAGGAACTCTTCGAGTGAACTTTGCAGCAAACTTGCGCGGAAGCTTTGTGGTGAATTTTCGTTTTGTTGATCCCAAAACGTGAAGCCGCCTTGATCATTGACCTCAAATCGAACATGTGCGACCGCATTTCGAAGATGTCTGAAAAAGCGATTGACGGGATCCTGATCAAAATTTGCGGATTTGACTGATATCGATATGAGACTGAGTAGCCACTTCGCATCGATCTTCGCGAGCGCAATAGGCAGTTTGTCAGTTGCCCACAGTTCCTTCGGTACGACGATAGCGCAATAGAGAAGAGAAACGAGGTAGCCAAGATTGACAACCCTCAATGAATTGGGAGGGAGACTAAGCGGTCAGCAAAAAGTCTTTCGTGTTTTGAGGCACGCTTTTCCTAGGCTAGGAGCCTCTGAAGATCGAAGAACTTATCCGAGCGCGCTTATACGATTTTTCGATTTTGCGCGTTGCTCTGTTCAAGTCGCCAGATCGAAATGCCTCTTGAATTATTTGTGCGTTCAGCCATGCCCATACTGGCACTTCGCTTCGTCGATCTGTCATTCATCCGCCCCTTCAGTTTTTGTCGCCCAACGTGAAAGCTCAGGGGC
>DAORNX010000390.1:0-2746 GCA_035441225.1 Caulobacter sp. | reverse complement strand
GGCCCCGCGGGCCCGGGCGCCCTGGCCGGCGTCGAGCTCGCCGCGCAGGTCCTGCACATGGTGGCCGACCTCGTGGGCGATGACATAGGCCCGCGCGAAGTCGCCGGCCGCGCCGAAGCGGCTCTCCAGCTCGTTCCAGAAGGCCAGGTCGAGATAGATCTTCTGGTCGGCCGGGCAGTAGAACGGCCCCATGGCCGCCTGGCCCTGGCCGCAGCCCGTGTTGGTCGCCTGGTCATAGAGCACGACGCCGTTGGTCGGGGTGTAGGCCGCGTCGGACTGGCGGAAGATGTCGCTCCAGACGTCGGTGGTGGAGGTCTCGACCGCGCCGACGAACCGGCCGCCCTCGTCGCTGGTGACGCCGCGCACGCCTTCCTGCCGCGGCTGGGACACGCCGCCGCCGTCGCTGACCACGCTGATCATCTGCTGCGGGTCGACGCCGAACACGAACACCCCGATCAGGATGATCACCACCCCGCCCAGGCCCAGGCCTCCGACCGCCCCGACCGGGCCCAGCCCGCGCCGGTCCTCGATGTTTCCCGACTGCCTGCCGCCGCGCCAGCGCATGATGAAGCCTCCTGATCAGCCCGAAGGGAACGCTGGGGCGCCGCGGACGATCCGTCCAGAGGGGGCGGCAGGGACATGCGCCGCAGGTCCGTGTCCCCTAAAGGCCGCGGCCGCCCGGTTGGGGGACACGGACCTGCGGTACATGTCCCCTGCTACTTCGGGGTCACCGTGAAGCGGGCCAGCTCCTTGCGCGGGGCGTCCCAGTCGGGCTTGAGGGCCAGGGCCTGGCTGTAGTCGCGCCAGGCGGCCTCCATGTCGTCGAGCGCCTCCCAGGCCAGGGCCCGGTTGAAATAGGCCTTTTCCGGTTCGTCCGGGGCAAGCGCCAGGCCCCGGTCGATCTCGGCCACGCCCTCGCGCCAGCGCCGCTGGGCGATCAGGCCCGCGCCGCGGTTGACGAAGGCCTCGCCCATCTCCGGCTGCAGCCGCAGGGCGGCGTCGAAGTCACGGTCGGCCGAGTCGTACTGCTTGCGCCGCAGCTTGATCACCCCGCGGTTGACCAGGGTGGCGGCGCGGTCGCGCCGGACCAGCACCTCGGTCTCGAGCGCATAGCTGCAGGTGTTCAGCGAATAGTCGTCGGAGCGGCCGTCGAGGGCGAAGCGGGAACAGGCGCTGGCCAGGCCGCCGCCCAGCACGTAGACGGCCGGGGCGGCCGGGGCGGCGACGGCCAGGGACAGGGCCAGCACGATCGGGGCAAGCACGGCTTTGGGGGTCATCGAATTCTCCTCCCCTGCGTGACGCTTTGAAGTAGTCTTCATACCACGGAAATCCAGTCTCAGGTCGCGTCATGAATCTCGCCAGGTTCGCCCGGGCCCGCTTCGCCCATCTGCCCACGCCGCTGGAGCCCGCGCCGCGGCTGAGCGCCGAACTGGGCATCGACCTGTGGATCAAGCGCGACGACTGCACGGGGCTGGCCGGCGGCGGCAACAAGACCCGCAAGCTGGAGTTCCTGCTCGGCGAGGCGCTCGAACAGGGGGCCGACACCCTGATCACCCAGGGGGCCATCCAGTCCAACCATGTGCGCCAGACGGCGGCGGCGGCGGCGAGCTTCGGCCTGGCCTGCGAGATCGTGCTGGAGAACCGCACGGGCAACCAGGCGGGCGACTATCTCGGCTCGGGCAATGTGCTGCTCGACCGGCTGCTCGGCGCCTCGATCCGCGTCGTGCCGGCCGGGCTGGACATGAACGCCGAGATGGCCGTCAACGCCGCGGCGGCGCGGGCCCGCGGCGCGACGCCCTACATCATCCCCGGCGGCGGCAGCAACGCGGTCGGGGCGCTGGGCTACGTCGACTGCGCCCTGGAGCTGGCGGCCCAGGCCAATGACGAGGGACTGGTGATCGACCGGCTGGTCACCGCCACCGGCAGCGCCGGCACCCAGGCCGGCCTGGTCGCCGGCATGGCCGTCAGCGGCGCCGACATCCCCGTGCTCGGCATCGGCGTACGCGCGCCGAAGGCCCGCCAGGAGGACACCGTCCATGGCCTGGCGGTGGAGACCGCCGGCCTGCTGGGCCACCCCGAGCGGGTCACGCGCGACCTGGTGGTCGCCGACTGCGACTATGTCGGCGAGGGCTACGGCCTGATCGACCAGGCGGTGATCGACGCGCTCAAGCTGGCCGCCCGCTGCGAGGGCCTGCTGCTCGACCCGGTCTATACCGGCAAGGCGATGAAGGGGCTGATCGCCCTGGCCCGGCAAGGCGCCTTCGCGGGCCAGACGGTGGTGTTTCTGCACACCGGCGGGGCCCAGGGCCTGTTCGGCTACCACGGCGAGCTGGAGCCCGCGCTGCTGTGACGAGCGTCCTTCGACACGGCCCTTCGGGCCTGCTCAGGATGACGTGGAATTGCGCATTTCCACGTCATGGTGAGCAGCGGTCGGAGACCGCGTGTCGAACCACGCCAACCCGGATGAGCGAGCACCAGCCATGAAGACCCTCGGCGTTCTGGGCGGCATGGGGCCGGCCGCGACCCTCGACTTCCTCGCCAAGCTGCAGGCGGCGACGCCCGCCGCCCGCGACCAGGACCACATCCGCGTGCTGGTCGACATCAACCCCCAGGTGCCCGACCGCAACGGCGAGGACGACACCCCCGGCCCCGTGCTGGCGGCCATGGCCGCAGGCCTGCGCGACGCGGGCGCCGACGTGCTGGCGATCGCCTGCAACACGGCCCACGCCTATGCCGACGCGGTGCG
>DAORNX010000389.1:0-2748 GCA_035441225.1 Caulobacter sp. | reverse complement strand
GGAGATCTCGCTGGCGTGGGCGTAGCCGGCCGTCTCGCCGGCGACGACCCGCAGGCCGAAGCCCTCGCTGGTATCGTAGCTGGCGGTCTTCAGCCTGCCGTCGTCGAAGACGAATGCCTCACTCTCGCTGCGCTCGAGGAACAGCTCCCCGTCATCGGCCCCGGCGAGGGCGTCGCCGAGGATGGCGCGGGCGCGGTCGGGATCGACTCCGGCGGAGTCGAGGAGCGAGGGGGCGAGGACGGAGGCGGTCATGCCCTACAGGTAGGGCGTTCGACCGCCGCCGTCATCAGTCGGGCAGGTGAAGATCGCCCGAACCGTCGATATTGCTGCTCAGGCTGGCCGGCTTGGTCGTCAGGGTGACGTCGCCGCTGCCGGCGATGTCGACCTGGACCGCCCCCTTGGCCGAAACCTCGGCGTCGCCGCTGCCGGTGACCGATACGGTCGCGTTTTCGGCCGCCAGGGCCGCCAGCTCCGCGCCGCCGGAGCCGGCGATGGCGAGGGCCAGGGCCCGGGTCTTGCCGGCGCCCGAGACCTGGCCGGAGCCGTTGATCTCCAGCGCCAGGTCAGGCTGGTCATAGCCGGCCAGATCAAGCGAGGGCGAGCCGTTGAGCACGAACCGCTTCACCGCGGGGGCGACGACCGTGATTCTCAGCTGCCTGCGGACAGTGTCAATGCGCACGCCGCCGCCGGCGCCAACGCTGACACGCGCATCGCTCGACGCCTGGTTGAAGCGCAGGGCGCCGTCCACGATCGTCACGCGGTCGACCAGGCTCCTGGGTCCGGTCACGGTCACCTTCGCGACCGGACCCTGGCTGTAGGTCACGTCCGCAGGCAGGTTGATCTCGAGGCTGGGCCCGCCCGACCACGCGACGTCGCGGGTGGTGTCCGGGCCCGGGTCCGGATCGCGACCCATGGAGATGTGGACGTCGTCCCCGTCCTCGTCGACGTGGAAATTGGCGGGGATGGACCAGCCGTGCTCCACCAGTTCCCGGCCGCCAATCGCGACGACGCCGGCGAAACAGGCCACCGTCAGGACGAAGCTCGCCACGGCGATAACGATCAGATTGCGGATCATGGCCAGCCCTCAGCCTTGCGGTTCAATGGCCGGCTTGAGCAGCCGGTAGTGGAGTCGGCCGTACCAGACCAACAGGTTGACCAGCCCGATCGTGACGATGGTCGTGACCGCCCCGAGGGAGGTGGCGCCCGCCATGACTCCCAGCCCCGCCAGAATGGCCGTCAGCGGGCCGCCGGGCGGATCGAAGAAGGGCCCTGCCGCCAGGACGGCCGCCCCGGCGATGACACAGGCGATGGCGGCGATGAAAAGCGCGAACAGGGTGCCGATCACGCTCATCAGAATTGGCAACAGAATCAGGATGTCGATCGCGCCGAGGCCCAGCAACGCGAACACGGCGGCGGCGGCGGCGGAGGGGTTCTTCTGTTCCTCCCACTTCTTCAGACCTGCCTCGGCGCGCAGTTCGCGAGCAAGGCGGTCCGGCCGGCCGAGCGCGTCGGCGACCTCCTGCTCGCTGCGGCCCGCGGCCTGGGCGTCGGCGAAGTGGGTCTCGTAGTCGGCGGCGATGTCGTCGATCGCGGCCGCGGGCAGGCCCGCCAGGCCGGCGCGAAGCCTCGCCATGAAGTCAGCGCGGGTCATGCCCCAGCTCCCAGAATGTCGTCGACGGCGCGGGTGAAGGCGGCCCACTCGGCCTTCTGCTGCGTGAAACTGCCGCGGCCGGCGTCGGTCAGCCGGTAGTATTTCCGCGGCGGACCGCTCTGCGACTCCACCAGATAGGTCTCGACCAGCCCGTCCGCCTGCAGGCGGCGCATGAGCGGGTAGATGGTGCCTTCCCCCATGTCGATGTCCTTCGCGAGGCGGCTGGCGATCTCGTAGGCGTAGCTGTCGGCCCGCGACAGCAAGGCCAGGACGCAGAGCGCCAGCACCCCTTTTTTCAATTGGATTTCGATAGCTTCGGTCACGAGTTCCATTCCCAAACCCGGGACCCTTCTATCGCACGATACTGACTAACGCAAGGTAGCTGTTGAAACATGATAGCGGGGTTGGATCAATGACAACGGCCGGCCCAAGCCGGGCCAGCCTTGAGCGGCTTGGCAATCGGGGTTCCAGCGCGTATGCACCGGGCCTGAAAAGGCGAAAGTCGGGTGGGACAAAGGCGCGCACTAGCGGGCCAGACCAGCCGTCAAGTAGCTCCTGACTGCCGGCGGACCTGGGACCGGCGAAACGGACGTGAGGCGCATGAACGCGAAGGTGAAGGGGATGCGGGGGCTGTTTGCGGCTTTCGCCGCCGTCGTAATGACGGCGATGGCGGCGGGTGGGGTCCGCGCCGAAGAACTGATGGGGCAGCCCACGCCCGGGGGAATGGGTCTGCAGCCCGCGGCCTCGCCGCTGAAGCACAGCGCCCACGCCTTCCACGATCTGATCCTGCTGCCGATCATCACCGTGATCAGCCTGTTCGTGCTCGGGCTGCTGATCTGGGTGATCGTGCGCTACAACAAGAAGGCCAACCCGGTCCCGGCCAAGTGGAGCCACAACACCCTGATCGAGGTGATCTGGACCCTGGTGCCGGTGCTGATCCTGATGGTCATCGCCATCTTCTCGTTCCGGCTGCTGTTCGACTACCACAACATGCCCAAGCCCTACATGACGGTGAAGGCGGTCGGCTATCAGTGGAACTGGGGTTACGAGTACCCTGACCAGAAGATCCCCGAGTACATCTCGGCCATGCTTCCCGA
>DAORNX010000388.1:0-2759 GCA_035441225.1 Caulobacter sp. | reverse complement strand
CTGCTCGGCGTCCAGCTCGCGCAGGGCCTCGACCAGCAGGGCCGCCGCCGGGCGGTGGGGCACATTGACCTGGCCGCTGGCGAGGGTCTCGACCGCCAGCCTGCCGTCGCCCTCGCCGATGCCGGCGACGACGCGGCTGAGGGCCGCCAGCCGCTGGATCACCGGGCGGGTCTCGGGGTCGCTCGGCGACAACCGCGCGGCGCGGGGAATGTCGCCCGACATCAGGGCGGCGATGAAGGCCTGCTCGCGGAAGTAGGCCCCGTCGACGCTGACCTGTTCGGCCCGCGCGAAATACTGCGAGGCCGCGCCGGCGTCGGCGTCGTTCATCGCCGCCTGCCCCGCGAGGTACAGGCCGAAGGGCGAGGCCGTCGGCGCGTCACCGAAGGCGACGTCCTGCGAGGGCCGCAATCCGGCGGTGGCGGGACCGTCGGCGGTCGTGGCGCAGGCGGCCAGCAGAACGAGCGGAGCGAGGGCGGGCAAGGCGAAACGCAGCTTCATGCGACCCACCTTGCCGCAAACTGCGGCGCCTGCAAGGCGCCAGTGCGCGCGAGGCGAGTCAGAAGCATGGTGCGTGGTTCGACACGCGCTCTTCGGGCGCTGCTCACCATGACGTCGAAAGTGCACGTCATCCTGAACGGGCCCGCGGGCCGTGTCGAACGGCCCAGTGAACTACATGTTCGGATAGTTCGGGCCGCCGCCGCCCTCGGGGGTCGTCCAGACGATGTTCTGCGACGGGTCCTTGATGTCGCAGGTTTTGCAGTGGACGCAGTTCTGGGCGTTGATCTGGAACTTCGGGTTGGCGCCCGCCTCGTCGTACAGCACCTCGTAGACGCCGGCCGGGCAGTAGAGCCGCGCCGGTTCGCCGTAGAGCGGCAGGTTGACGTTGATCGGCACCGACGGGTCCTTGAGCTTCAGGTGCGCCGGCTGGTCTTCCTCGTGGTTGGTCGCCGAGAGGAACACCGAGCTGAGCTTGTCGAAGCTGATCACGCCGTCCGGCCTGGGATAGGTCAGCTGCGGATAGTCCTTGGCCAGCCCGGTCGAGGCGGCGTCTGTCTTGCCGTGCTTGAGGGACCCGGTCCCGGTGATCAGCGAGAAGCCGCCGGTCAGATGGTTGACCCACATGTCGAACATGCCGACCGCGCCGCCGAGGAAGGTGCCCAGCTTGCTGAGCAGCGGCTTGGCGTTGCGGACGATCTTCAGCTCCTTCGCCACCCAGCTGTTCTCGAAGGCGGTGGTGTAGCCGGTCAGCTCGTCGCCCTCGCGGCCGGCCTGCAGGGCCTTGAAGGCCTCTTCGGCGGCCAGCATGCCGGTCTTCATGGCGTTGTGACTGCCCTTGATGCGCGGCACGTTGACGAAGCCGGCCGAGCAGCCAATCAGCGCCCCGCCCGGGAAGGTCAGCTTCGGGATCGACTGCCAGCCGCCCTCGGTGATCGCGCGGGCGCCATAGGCGATGCGCCGGCCGCCCTCGAGATAGGGCTTCACCGACGGGTGGTGCTTGAACCGCTGGAACTCGTCGAACGGCGACAGCCAGGGGTTCTTGTAGTTCAGGTGCACCACGTAACCGATGGTCACGTAGTTGTCCCCGAAGTGGTACATGAAGCTGCCGCCGCCGGTGTTGTTGTCCAGCGGCCAGCCCGTCGTGTGTTGCGCCAGGCCCGGACGGAAGCAGGTGTCGGGCACCTGCCACAGCTCCTTGATGCCGATGCCGAACTTCTGCGGCTCACGGCCCTCACGCAGGTTGAACCTCGCCTCCAGCTGTTTGGCCAGCGAGCCGCGCACCCCTTCGCCGATGAGCACGTACTTGCCGTGCAGCTCCATGCCGGGCTGGTAGTCGGGCTTGTGATGGCCGTCCTTGCCGATGCCGACCACGCCGACGACCACGCCCTTGACCGAGCCGTCCTCGCGGAAGACCAGGTCCGAGGCCGCGAATCCCGGATAGATCTCCACGCCCAGCGCCTCGGCCTGACCGCCCAGCCAGCGGCAGACATTGGCCAGCGAGCCGATGTAGCAGCCGTGATTGTGCATGAACGGCGGCATGGCGAACATCGGCAGGTCCAGCTCGCCCTGCGGTCCGAGCACCAGGAAGCGGTCCTTCTCCACCGGCGTCTCGAGCGGGGCGCCGAGCGCCTTCCAGTCGGGGAACAGCTCGGCCAGGGCCTTGGGATCGATCACCGCGCCCGACAGGATGTGGGCCCCGACTTCCGAGCCCTTTTCCAGCACCGCCACCGAAACCTCGGTCCCGGCCGCCTCCGCCAGCTGCTTCAGGCGGATCGCCGCCGACAGGCCGGCCGGGCCGCCGCCGACGATGACGACGTCATACTCCATGGACTCGCGTTCGACGGCTTCGGTCATGGCTCTGCTTCCCCTGAATCCTCATGGTCTTATTCGAAGGCGACGCAGGGGCGGTCAAGCAGGAATGGCGAATTGCCGGCGGCTCACGGACGGTCGGGCCACAGCACCCGCAGTTCGCCGGTCTCGGACTGGAGCAGTATCTCGGCGATGTGGCCTGCCTGGATGGCCTCGTGGGCCAGGCTGCTGGCGGCCATCAGCGCCAGATCCCGACTCGGAAAATGGCCCATCGCCCGCCGCGCGCAGACCACCCGCCACAGGGGCCCCATCTGGATGACGGCGTAGCTGAAGGACGGCGCGGAGCGATCATCGATCATATGGCCCTCCCCCCGCGGCTATGCGGGCAGGCGCATAGCCCCGCCAGGTCGAGGTAGTAGGACCGCAGCAGCCGGCCGATGCGGGTGAAACCC
>DAORNX010000387.1:0-2769 GCA_035441225.1 Caulobacter sp. | reverse complement strand
ACCTGGTCGAGGTCGGCGTCGGGCAGGACGATGCCGTGGTTCTTGGCCCCGCCCATGGCCTGGACGCGCTTGTTGTGCAGCGTTCCCTGCGAATAGACGTAGTGGGCGATGTCGCTGCTGCCGACGAAGCTGACGGCCTTGATGTCGGGATGCTGCAGGATGGCGTCGACGCTGACCTTGTCGCCGTGGATCACGTTCAGCACGCCGGCGGGCGCGCCGGCCTCCATCATCAGCTCGGCCAGCCGGACGGGGACGCTGGGGTCCTTCTCCGACGGCTTGAGGATGAAGGTGTTGCCCGCCGCGATGGCCACGCCGAACATCCACATCGGGATCATGGCCGGGAAGTTGAACGGGGTGATGCCGGCCACCACGCCCAGCGGCTGGCGCATCGAATAGACGTCGATGCCCGGGCCCGCGCCCTCGGTGTATTCGCCCTTCAGCACGTGCGGGATGCCACAGGCGAACTCGATCACCTCCAGGCCCCGCTGCACGTCGCCCTTGCTGTCGGCGATGACCTTGCCATGCTCGCTGGACAGCAGCTCGGCCAGCTCCTGCATGTTGGCCTCGACCAGCCGTTTGAACTCGAACATCACCCGCGCGCGGCGCTGGGGATTGGTCGCCGCCCAGGCCGGGAAGGCCGCCGCGGCCGCCTGCACCGCCTTGTCGAGCTCGGCCGGCGTCGCCAGCTGCACCCGGGCCTGCACCTCGCCGGTGTTGGGATTGAAGATGTCCCCGTAGCGCCCGGAGGCCCCTTCGAAGGCCGAACCGTTCACGAAATGGCGGATGTCCCGCATGGCGATCTCCCGGACGAGCGTTGAGGCGGGCGTTCTATGCCTTCCCGCCTGATCGGGCTAGGTCGGATTGCGCTACGGCCCCGTGCCGATAGACTCCCGTCATGGCCGAAACCGCCACCGCCGTTTCCGTTTCAGCGCCGCCGCTCGCCGCGACGGGGCCGCATATCGTCGATGTGCTGATCGAGGAGCGGGCGCCGAAGCTGTCGCGCTCACCCGCGTGGCCGTTGGTGCGGCCGCTGCTCTACCGCCTGCTCGACTATCGCAAGGCCCGGGCGATGGCCGACGCCATCGCCCCGATGGACGGGCGGCAGGCGCTGGCGTTCGTCTCTGATCTGCTGAGGATAGATGTCGCCGTCACCGGCCTGGCGCATTTGCCGCGTCAGGGCCGGCTGATCATCGTCGGCAACCATCCCACGGGCATCGCCGACGGGGTGGCGGTCTATGACGCGCTCAGGGCGACCCGGCCGGACATCATCTTCTACGCCAATTCCGACGCCCACCGTGTCTGCCCGCGGTTCGACGAGACCCTGATCCCGGTGGAATGGGTGCCGGCCAAGCGCACCCGCGACCGCACCCGGCTGACCCTGGCCATGACCCGACAGGTGATGGAGGCCGACCGGGCGCTGATGGTCTTTCCGGCCGGCAAGCTGGCCCGGCGGGACGCCAACGGCGTGCTGACCGATCCGGTCTGGATGCCTACGGCCGTGTCTGTGGCGGTGAAGCACCAGGCGCCGATCGTGCCGGTTCACGTGGAAGGGCCCTGGGCCACGCTGTTCCACTTCTTCGACCGCTTCTCGCCGGAACTGCGCGACATCACCCTGTTCCACGAACTGCTCAACAAGAGGGGGCGGCGGTTCCGGATCACCCTCGGCAAGCCGATCGCCCCCGACGCCCTGGAGTCCGACGCGGCGGTCGCCAGCGCGGCGATCAAGACCTATGTGGAGCGGACCCTCCCGTTCGATCCGGACCGCCCCTTCGCATGATCCCGCCCGCCGAAATCGCCTTGCCCGACGAGGCCGCCACCGCGCGACTGGGCGCGGCCCTGGCGCGGGTCCTGCGGGATGGGGAAGCCATCTGTCTGGAAGGCCCGCTGGGCGCGGGCAAGTCGACCCTGGCGCGGGCCCTGGTGCGGACCCTGACCACGCCGGACGAGGAGGTTCCCAGCCCGACCTTCACCCTCGTTCAGGTCTACGAGACGGCGGCCTTCCCGCTGGCCCATTTCGATCTCTACCGGCTGGCCAGCGCCGACGAGGCCTTCGAGATCGGGCTCGACGAGGCGCTGGAGGAGGGGGCGGCGCTGATCGAGTGGCCACAGCGGCTGGAGGGGCGACTGCCGCCCGACCGACTCGATATAGAGATCCGTCTCGAAGACGGGGGCGAGACGCGCCGGGCGCGGCTGACCCCTCACGGCGCATGGAAGGGACGGACGCTTGAGTGCTGAGCGGGAGGCCGCCAAGGCCGCTTTTCTGACCGCCCACGGCTTCGCCGACGCGCGTCGCGAGCTGATGAGCGGCGACGCCTCGACGCGCGTCTACGAACGGCTGTTCCTGGCCGACGGGACGAGCCGCATCTTCATGGACCAGCCGCCGCGCGCCGAGACCGCGCCGTGTCCGCCGGAGGCGACGCGGGACGAGCGGATCGCCCTGGGCTTCAACGCCGCCTATCGCCTCGCGGCCGGTCGGGTCGACGCCTTCGTCGCCTGCGCCCGCCATCTGAAGTCGCTGGGCCTGTCAGCGCCGCAGGTCGAGGCCTTCGACGCGACGGCCGGCCTGGCCGTGCTGGAAGACCTGGGCGACGACCTCTATGCCGCGCGCATCGAGGCCGGCGGCGACGAGGCCGAACTGTACGACGCGGCCATCGACGCCCTGACCGTGCTGCACGCGGCCCGCCCGCCAGAGGTGCTGGCGTTCGACGACATCGCCTGGCCGCTGCTGGCCTATGACGACCTGGCCCTGGTCAGCGCGGCCGACCTGTT
>DAORNX010000386.1:0-2774 GCA_035441225.1 Caulobacter sp. | reverse complement strand
AAGCCGGGCCGGGTGTACATGGCGCGCACGCGGGCCGCGTCCTCCGCCGGGTTCAGGCCATGGGCGTCGCGGCCCGGGCTGTGGTCGCCGCCATAGAGGGTCGCCCGCCGGCTCCAGCCGCCGCAGCCGGCGATCACGCCGTCCGCCTCGACAACGAAATAGGTCCGGTCCGCGATCAGCTGGCTGTCGAGGCCCATCAGCCGGCGCGAGGCGGCGATCTGACCGGGCGTCAGAAACGGCGCCTGCAGGGCGCCGATGGCCGCGTCCATGAGGGTGGTCAGGGCGGGGATGTCGTCCGGCGCGGCGAGGCGGTGGGTCAGGCTCATGGGAGACAGGATAGGGCAGCTTGCGTGGTTCGTCCTTCGACACGCCGCTGCGCGGCTGCTCAGGATGACGTGGAAAATGCCCACGTCATCCTGAGCAGGCCCGAAGGGACGTGACGAAGGAGACATTCCGTCCCCGTTTTCGCCCAATCCGTGTTACATGGTCCCGACGAACGCGCGCGGATGGCGCGCCGGCCGCCCCCTGTTCGGCGGCAGATTGGAGATTCCATGATCGAGGAAGGCTTCGTGCGGATGTATGCGCACGACTTCGCGGCCCTGGCGGCCCGGGCCGAGGGCGGGTCCGACGTCGAGGCGCTGGTGCGCAAACGGATCGACGAGGCACGCTCGCACGCCGCCCTGATGGACGCCCGCAAGGGCGAAGGCCACCTGCCCGCCGTCGCCGACCGTGTCGCCCACGAGGCCGAGCGCGAGGACGTCCGTTTCGTCCGCGCCGGCCAGGACGTGCCCGGCGCCCTGGCGCGCCGCAAGGAATTCCTGCTGCAGATCGTCGACCTGCTGCGCTCGCCGCCGGTGGCCGCGGGGCGGGTGTCGATCGCCGTGCGTGGCCAGTCCGACTCACGCCGTCTTGCCTGATCTGCGAAAAAGTGCGAGCAAGTCGGCGTCGAAATTTCGCCTGGTTCGGTCGCCATCCACCGCACGTCTTGAAGTCTTGCGCCGGACCTGCTCCTCGATCCTTCCGAAATCCCGATCCTACCGCGCCTTTCGGGGCGCAACCTGACTGTTGAAAGAGGTTACATCCATGGCTACCGGAACCGTGAAGTGGTTCAACGCCACCAAGGGCTACGGCTTCATCCAGCCCGACGACGGCGGCGCCGACGTCTTTGTGCACATCTCGGCCGTTGAGCGCGCCGGCATGCGTTCGCTGAACGAAGGCCAGAAGCTGAGCTACGAACTCGAGCGCGACAACCGCTCGGGCAAGACCTCGGCGGGCCAGCTGCAGGCCTCGTAAGAGCGCTTCCAGCGTACAGCTTGACGGGCCGGTCTCCTGACGGAGGCCGGCCCGTTTCCGTTCATGGCGCCCAGAGCGGGATCCGATTTGATGGAATCAAATCGGCCGCTCCAGACCTATTATTGTCGCGCGTTTTGTCCGATTACCGGTTCCCACTAATCGGAACGCGCTCTAGAAGCCGACCGAAATTCCCGCCACGGCCGCGGACTCCGCGCCCGGACCATCGCTGTCGGTGTATTGCAGCGTCAGGCTAACCGGCCCCAGCTCCTTGGCCACACCCAGTTGCCAGTCGAGCTTGCCGTCGGCGAAGGCGCCTTCCTCGTGGCCGAGCCGGGCGCTGAGGCTGACCGGCCAGCTCTCCGGCGCGTAGTCGCCGCCGATGTAGAGATAGAGGTTGTCCTCGTCGCCGAGGTTGTCCTGGCGCGGCGCATACTCCACGCCCAGGGTGGTGGTGAAGTCGCCCGTGGTGCGCGCCGCGGAGACCGGAATCTCGAAATAGTCGACCGCCGACCCGTCGGGATAGCCGTAGTGCAACAGGGCGACGTCCCAGTCCCAGCCGCCGGCGCTGAACGCCCGGCCGACCGAGATATCGACCTCGATCTTCGCCCCGTCGCCATCGGCGCCGACACCGTACTCCTCGATCTCCGAGCCCCAGACGCCGACATAGAAGCCGCCGGGGGCGTCGAGGGTCAGGCCGCCCTGGACCACCGGATCGCCGCCCGACAGCGAGTAGCCACGGTACTGGTAGTCAGACACCAGTCCCACCTCACCCGAAAGACTCCAGCCGTCTTCGTCCGCCTCCTGCGCCTGTGCGACGCCCACGAAGGTCAGCGACGTACAGACAGCGACCATCGACATGAACCTGATCATTCTGGCTTCCCCCTTGTCCCGGCGGCAGAGTCCCTAAACTGAATTAACGAGAGCCGAAAGCCGCCAGTAGTCCTGCGACTTGTCGGCTCATTTCGGGTTCAAGGCATGTTAGGCCTTCCTGCCCAGAATGAGTGCATGACCGATGTCGCCATCCGCAGCCGGAGCGAGCTGAGGTGGATCCTGCTGCTGGGTCTGCTGGTGATCGCCATCGTGCTCGCCGCCGGACTCGGCGGAACCGCCTTCGTGGCGCGGGCGGTCGACCGGGCGGTGGCGACCGAGGAACGAAACCTCGTTGTCCGCACCCTCGGCCGCCGCCAAGCCAAGCTCATCGAGGACATCACCTCGGCCACGGTCTGGGACGACGCCTACGTCAGGACCGTGCAGGCCTTCGACGCCCAATGGGCCGACGAGAACTATGGCGTCTACTACGCCACCTACATGCATCATGACCGGACCCTGGTGTTCGGGCCCGACGGGGCGGTGATCTACGCATCCGACGGCGGCGAGGCGGTCGAGCCGTCCGGCCAGGCCGCGTTCGCCCGGGACCTGGGGCCGCTGCTGACCGCCGTGCGGCGGGCCGAGGCGCAGAAGCACGCGAACGGCGCCGCTCC
>DAORNX010000385.1:0-2783 GCA_035441225.1 Caulobacter sp. | reverse complement strand
GCCGGCAAGTCGATCCACGACCTGTCGCCGACCGAGACCTATGTCGACCTCAACCGTTCGGGGACGGCCCTGATGGAGATCGTCAGCAAGCCGGACATGCGTTCGCCTGAAGATGCGGCGGCTTACGTCAAGAAGCTGCGGGCCATCCTGGTCACGTTGGGCACCTGTGACGGCGACATGGAGAAGGGCAACCTTCGCGCCGACGTCAACGTCTCGGTCTGCCGTCCGGGCGACTACGAGAAGTTCCGCGAGACCGGCGACTTCGGCCACCTGGGAACCCGCTGCGAGATCAAGAACGTCAACAGCTACCGCTTCATCCAGCAGGCCATCAACTACGAGGCCCGCCGGCAGATCGAGATTCTCGAGGACGGCGGCAGGATCGACCAGGAGACCCGCCTGTTCGACCCGGGCAAGGGCGAGACCCGCTCGATGCGGTCCAAGGAGGAGGCGCACGACTACCGCTACTTCCCCGACCCGGACCTGCTGCCGCTGGAGCTCGATCCGGCCTGGATCAAGGCCATCGAGGCCTCGCTGCCGGAATTGCCGGATGCGAAGAAGGCGCGGCTGATGGCCGGCTACGGCCTGTCGGCCTACGACGCCACGGTGCTGACGTCAGACGGCGACCTGGCCGCCTATTTCGAGGAAGCGGCGAAGGGGCGCGACGCCAAACTGGTCGCCAACTGGACGCTCAACGATCTGCTCGGCCGGCTCGGCAAGGACGGCCTCGAGATCAAGGACTCGCCGATCCCGGCCGCCGATATCGCCGCCCTGGTGGCGCTGATCGAGGACGGCACCATCTCGGGCAAGATCGCCCGCACGGTGTTCGAGCACATGTGGGCGGGGGAGGGCGCGCCCTCGGCCATCGTCGAGAAACATGGCCTGGTCCAGATCACCGACACCGGGGCCATCGAGGCGGCCGTCGACGCCCTGATCGCGGCCAACCCCGACAAGGCCGCCGCCGTGAAGGACAAGCCGCAGGCGATCGGCTGGTTCGTCGGCCAGGTGATGAAGGAGACCGGCGGCAAGGCCAATCCGGCCGCCGTCAACGAGATCCTCAAGGCGAAACTGGGGCTGTAGGCGCAGGGACATGCACTTCAGGGCGTGTCCCGTTCCGGCCAGAGGGGACACGCACTGAAGTGCATGTCCCCGATGACCCTAATGGTTGACGATCACGTCCAGGATCAGGCCGGTGGCGACAGCGGCCAGCAGGAAATCGTCACCATCGCGGTACCAGTAGTAGCCGCGGGGCGGCGGGCGCAGGCGGTAGCGGCCATAGTCATAGACCACATATCCACGGCCCCGGTAGGACGGCGGCAGATAGGCGCCGCGACGCCAGGCGTTGTAGCCCGGATAGTAGCCGGGGCGGCCGTAATAGGCGGCCGGCGGCTGACCGTAGTGCCAGCGGTTGTTGTAGTAGTAGCCGTTGTGCCGGCCGCGGTCCCAGCGGGTGCGGCTGTCCCACCGGCGATCGCGGCGGTCGTCGCGGCGGTGGTCGCGGCGGTCCCACCGGTCATGGCGGCGGTCGTCGCGGCGGTCCCAGCGATCGTCGCGGCGGTCGTATCGGCCGTGGTCCTGCGCCAGCGCATCGGTCGCGGCGAAGGCCATGGGACCGGCCACGGTCGCGGCGGCGGTCAGGGCCAGGATCAGACGCTTCATGTGAAGGCCTCCTCTTGTTCGGAGCGACATCTCGGTCGCGGCTTTCCCTCGACAGGCCCTGATGGTGAATCGTTCGGCCTGAACCCGACCTGAACGGGTTGGTCAGGTTCGGCGTTCCCGCGCCGCGGCCCGGTCGTCTAGCCAAAGCCGGGATTGTCGGCCAAATGTCGTCCAAGGGCCGCCCCATTCCCATGTCAGGAGCCGCAGTGATGTCCGATACGCCGAGCTATACGCCCCCCAGGGTCTGGACCTGGAACAAGGACAACGGCGGCCGGTTCGCCAACATCAACCGCCCGATCGCCGGGCCGACCCATGACAAGGACCTTCCGGTCGGCAAGCACCCGCTGCAGCTCTACTCCCTGGCCACGCCAAACGGGGTCAAGGTCACGGTGATGCTGGAGGAACTGCTGGCCCTTGGCCATGCCGGCGCGGAATACGACGCCTGGCTGATCGTGATCAGCAACGGCGACCAGTTCGGCAGCGGCTTCGTCGGGATCAATCCCAATTCCAAGATTCCGGCCCTGGTCGACCGCAGCGGTCCCGCGCCGATCCGGGTCTTCGAATCGGGAGCCATCCTGCTGTACCTGGCGGAGAAGTTCGGCGCCTTCCTGCCGACCGATCCGGCGACCCGCGCCGAATGCCTGTCCTGGCTGATGTGGCAGATGGGCAGCGCCCCCTACCTCGGCGGCGGCTTCGGGCACTTCTACGCCTATGCCCCGTTCAAGATCGAATACGCCATCGACCGGTTCGCGATGGAGGTGAAGCGCCAGATGGACGTGCTCGACCGCCGCCTGGCGGAAAGTGAATACCTCGCTGGCCCCGACTACACGATCGCCGACATGGCCGTCTGGCCCTGGTACGGCGCGATGGCCAAGGGCCTGCTCTACGAGGGCGGCGAGTTCCTGCAGGTGCAGGAGTACAAGAACGTCCAGCGCTGGACGGACCAGATCGCCGAGCGCCCGGCGGTGCAGCGCGGCCGGATGGTCAATCGCGGCTGGGGCGACCCCGCCAGCCAGCTGCCCGAGCGCCACGACGCCAGCGACTTCGCGCTCAGGACCGCCGACAAGCTGGCTGCCGGCGGCTGATCGGACGGCGGCCGGTTCCTCAGCGGTCGGCGAACGCCGACG
>DAORNX010000384.1:0-2793 GCA_035441225.1 Caulobacter sp. | reverse complement strand
GGGTCCCTCTCAGACAGCCTGGATCTAGACCGCCGCGCGGCGGCGCCAAGGCCTGCTCAGCCGGCGCCGCGTCGCGGCGTCCGGTCGCCGAACCACCAGGCCAGGGCCGTGGAAGCCGAGAAGGCGATCGTCTCGACGGCCGTGCGGACCACGCCCGACGCCGTGGCGGAATCCAGCGCCCCGCTGACCGCCGAGAGGAACAGCACCGCGAACAGCAGCCACAGCAGCAGGGTCAGGACCGGCCGGGTCAGGGCGCGGACCGCCGTCACCCACGGCCAGCTCTGGCCGATGCCGGCCTCGGCCTGCAGCGAAGCATCCAGCCCGCGCCAGGACCCCTCCGCGTCGGCCCTCGCCAGCGCCTGCTTCGCCGCCTCGATCCGGCCCTCCCGGGCCTCGGCGGCGAGCTTGAGATCGTGATCCCAGCGCTCGACCTCGTGGGCCATTTCCAGCTGGCGATCCTTGCGCTTTTCGCGCGTCTCGAAAATGCCCAGCCCCCGGTTGAGAATTGAGCCCAGCGCCCCGAAGGCCGCGCCCAGGGCTCCTCCGGCGAGTCCGCCACCGGCTGCGGTGATGATGTCCATGAGCAGCTCCTCACGCGCCTGGCGCGTCGAATTCGACGAGATGGGCGGCGACCCGCACGACTCCGCCCGTGAAATCGCCGCCGATGGCCGTCAGCAGCACCGGCGTGTCGGCGTAGAAGGCCGTCGGCCCGATCACCCCGATATTGCCTGAGCCGGCGGCCACGCCGAGCGAGCCGCCGAACTTGCCGGTCTCGCCGGCCACGCCGCAGTCGTAGGCCGTGGCGCCGGTGACGGCCGCCACTGTGCGCGTGGCCACCGCCAGCACGATGGAGCGGGCCGGGATCGCCAGGGTCGTTGCGGTCACCGGACCGGCCAGCGCCACATCCTCCTCGCGGATACCGAAGCGGGTGCGGGCGCCGCCCGGCGAGGCCGCCGCGACCAGGGCGTCGAAGGCGAGCGTCTCCGCCAGAGGCCGCCAGACGCCGTCGAACACCAGAACGAGGCCCTCGTCGGCCACCCAGAGGAGGTGGCCCGGGCCCGGCTGCAGGCGGGTCCAGCTTCCGGCCTCGAAACGCATCAGGGCGCCGGCCGCCTCGCCGCTCCAGACGTCGCCGGAGGCCGCGTCGGGCAGCAGATAGAGGGCCCCGTCACCGGGCGTCGCTGGCTGGACTGCGACCGAGCGGCTGACCACCGACGCCTGGACCATGCCATCGAGCCGGGCGAGGGCCTCGTTGACGGTGACGTGTTTCTGGGCCTGGCCGGCCGCCACATAGGGCAGGCCGAGGCGGGGTGTGGCGTCGTCGGACATGCGGGCTCCCTGTCGTTGGCGTCGACAAGGATGGGTCCGCGCCAACGGCGACCGCGCCGAAACCGAAAACGCCCGGCGATCACGATGGATCGCCGGGCGCAAGTCACTGATCCGGCGGGGCCGGCCGGCGGTTACTCGGCCGCGAACGCCAGGCGGACGCCGCTGGTCAGGGCCGTCTTGGCCGCGAGATCGGCCTTGGCCGCCTCGTATTCCGCCGACAGCCGGGCGACCAGCTCGCCGGCGCCAAGCACCGACTTGACCGCGCCGATGCCCTGGCCACAGCCCCAGATATCCTTCCAGGCCTTGGCCTCGGTGTTGCCGCCCGAGCCGAAGTTCATCGCCGAGGGGTCGCTCTGGGGCAGGTTGTCCGGGTCCATGCCGGCGGCGACGATCGACGGCCGCAGGTAGTTGCCGTGGATGCCGGTGAACAGGTTCGAATAGACGATGTCTTCGCCGGAGCAGTCGACGATCATCTGCTTGTAGCCCTCGACGGCGTTGGCCTCCTTCGTGGCGATGAAGGCCGAGCCGATGTAGGCCAGGTCCGCGCCCATGGCCTGGGCGGCGAGGATGGCCGCGCCATTGGCGATCGAACCCGACAGCGCCACCGGTCCGTCGAACCACTGGCGGATTTCCTGAATCATGGCGAACGGCGACAGGCCGCCGGCATGGCCGCCGGCGCCGGCCGCGACCGGAATCAGGCCGTCGGCGCCTTTCTCGATGGCCTTGTGGGCGAACCTGTCGGTGATCACGTCATGCAGGGTGATGCCGCCCCAGCCGTGCACCGCCTCGTTGACATCTTCGCGGGCGCCCAGCGATGTGATGACGACCGGGACCCTGTACTTGGCGCAGAGGGCCATGTCCTCGTCGAGCCGGTTGTTGGTCTTGTGAACGATCTGGTTGACCGCGAACGGCGCGGACGGCAGGTCCGGATTGGCCTTGTCCCAGGCCGCCAGCTCGCTGGTGATCCGGTCGAGCCACTCGTCCAGCAGGCTGATCGGCCGGGCGTTCAGCGACGGGAACGAGCCGACGATGCCCGCCTTGCACTGGGCGATCACCAGGTCCGGGTTGGAAATGATGAACAGCGGCGAGGCGATGGCCGGCAGTCGCAGGCGGTCACGCAGGATCGGCGGCAGGGCCATGGCAGAATGTCTCCGTCTTTGAATATACGTTGTAAATAGAACAAGCGTTCGAGTTCGACAAGCCCTCGCTTGACGCACCTTGCGGCAGGGGCGCATGACCCGAAGCCGCTGATGCTGCATCGCACTCTGGGAGACGCAAGGCGTGCCTGAACCGACCCTGACGCTGGCCGATGACTTCGCGCCGCCATCCCGCCAGGACTGGCTGGCCCTGGTCGAGAAGACTCTCAAGGGCGAGACCTTCGAGGACGCCCTGGTCCGGCGGACGGCCGACGGCATCGCCATCGCTCCCCTCTATACGGACGCGCCAGCGACGGTCCGCGACCTG
>DAORNX010000383.1:0-2794 GCA_035441225.1 Caulobacter sp. | reverse complement strand
CCAGCAAGTCCTCCGGTGCGCCGTCGGGGGTGGCGGCGATCAGGTCGCCCAGGGTGGCGCCGGCTGACACCTCGCCATCGGCGGAGATGACCAGGCCCACGCCGCGCGACCGGGCGCGGGCCGCCAGGTCGGAGACGTACTGGACGGCCGCCGCGACCCATGCCCGGCTCTCGAGATGCAGGCGGATGCGGTCGGCGACCTGCTCGAACGGCAGGGTGCGGCCGTCGATGCGGCGATCCAGGCGCAGGATGTGCCAGCCGAAGCGCGAGCGGACGGGCTCGGCCGAAATCTCGCCCGCGGCCAGGCGACCGAAGGCTGTCTCGACCTCCGGCGCGAGATCGCCGGGACCCAGCTGGCCCAGCGATCCACCGACGCCGCTTGAGGGGCAGGCCGAATAGGCCGCCGCCAGCGTGGAGAACCGGCCGGGTTCGTCGCGAAGGCGGGACAGGATGGTCTGCGCAGACATCCGCGCGGTCTCGCTGGCCGAGTCGCCGCCGCCATCGATCGCGAACAGGATGTGCGACGCCTCGTACAGCGTCGGCGAGCGGAAGCGATCGGGCCGCGAGTCGTAGACCCGCCGGCACTCGTCCTCGGTCGGCGTCTCCGGCTCGACCTCCGCGGCCAGCACGGCCCGCACCAGGGCCTCCTCCGGGGTCTCCTCGCGGCCGCGCTCGTCCAGCTCCGGCTCGGCGACCAGACCCAGTTCGGCCGCGCGGTCGAGCAGCAGAGCCCGCACGGCCAGGGCGTGGGCGGCGGCGGCGCGCACCTCGTCCGGCGATCCGCCCGGATGGTTCTGGGCCTCCTGGGCGATCAGGCTCTCGGGGATCTGCACCCCGTCGGTGACGATGGCGCGCAGCGCGCTCATGACACGCCTCCCTGACGGCGGGTGTCGATGCGGCGAGGCGGCACGGGCCGGCGCGTGCGCACCAGCTGCCAGCCGCGACGGTTCAGGTACCAGACCGGGGCCGACAGCATGTGGACCAGGCGGGTGAAGGGGAACACGAGCAGGATCGTCAGACCCAGCACGATGTGGATCTTGAACACCCAGTGCACGTCGGTCAGCAGGTCGGCCGCGCCGGGGCGCAGCGTGAAGATGCCCTGGGCCCAGCCCATGAACTTGACCATCTCGTGCCCGTCCATGTGCTTGAGCGACTGCGGGATGGTCGATAGGCCCAACAGCAGCTGGACCATCAGCATGATCAGGATGGCGGTGTCGCCGAAGGTGGACGTGGCCCGGATGCGCGGGTCGAACAGCCGGCGATGCAGCAGCATGGCGCCGCCCACGAGGCACAGGGCTCCTGCCCCGCCGCCCGCGACGATGGCCAGCAGCTGCTTGGCCGAGTGCGGCACATGCAGCGCGTCGAACACCGCGATGGGGGTCAGCAGACCGACGAAGTGACCCGCGAAGATGGCCAGCACGCCGACATGGAACAGCACCGAGCCCAGGACCAGCTGGCGTCGCCGCAGCAGCTGCGAGGACCCGGTGCGCCAGGTGTACTGCTCGCGGTCGAAGCGCACGACCGAGCCAATCGCCAGCACCGACAGGGCGATGTAGGGATAGACGCCGAAAAGGATGTGATTGAGGTCCATCGTAAGCTCCTCAGGCCGCGCCGGCGCGGCGACGGACGGGCGCGGGGGCGTCGTTCATGGCGCGGACGAGGCCTTCGGCCTTGGGACAGCCGACGTCGGACGGGCCGAAGGTCACGGCCGTCTCGGCCCACAGCCGGTCGAGCGTCTCGAAGTCGCCCGGATCGTCGTCCGGCTCCTGCATCAGCGAAGCGAGCGCCGCGGCGTCCGCCTCGGCGCCGGCCAGGGCGGTCAGGGCTCCGAACACCGCGCGATACGGGCTCTGCCGCTTGTGCAGGCGCTCGCCCATGGCGGCCAGGACATGCGCCGCCTCGCCGAGCAGGGACGCGGCTTCCGGCTCGGGCAGCAGCGACAGGAACTCGAGGAACACCGGCAGGTGATCGGGCAGCTCGTTGGCCGACAGCTCCAGTCCCTTGCGGCGGTAGAGCTCCAGCAGGCTGACCATGGCCTGGCCGCGGTCGCGGCTCTCGCCGTGCACGTGCTCGTAGAGGTTCAGCGACAGCGAGCGGGTGCGGTCGAACTGCCAGACATAGCGTTCCTGCAGCTCGAACAGGTCGCCGTCGGCCAGCTCGTCAGCCAGGCGCGCCAGCGAACGACGAACCTGGACCGGAACCATGCCCTCGTCCTCGATCGCCTGGATCGCGGCCTTGGCGAGCTGCTGCGTGTCGGCGCCGGGATAGGCCAGCAGCACGGCCAGCGCCTTGTAGGTGAGCGCCATCTCAGACCTCCATCAGAGGCTTGGCGCGCGAGCGCGGATCGGAGCCGAACAGGCCGACCTCGGTGCGGCCGCCGGAGCAGCCGTTGCCGAACGAGAAGCCGCAGTCGCCGCGCAGCTCGTAGGCGTCCTCGGCGGTCTCGCGATGGGTGGTGGGGATGACGAACCGGTCCTCGTAGTTGGCGATCGCCATGTAGCGGTACATCTCCTCGATCTGGCCGGCCGTCAGGCCGACCCGATCGGCCAGGGCGTGGTCGGTGACCCCCTCGACGGTGCGGGCGCGCATGAAGCCGCGCATGGCCAGCATCCGCTCCAGCGCCAGCACGACAGGCGGCTCGTTGCCGGCGGTCAGCAGGTTGGCCAGATAGCGGACCGGGATGCGCAGGCTGGAGACGTCCGGCATCTGGCCATCGTGCTCCAGCGCGCCGGAGGCGGCCGCCGACTGGATCGGCGACAGCGGCGGCACGTACCAGACCATCGGCAGCGTCCGGT
>DAORNX010000382.1:0-2798 GCA_035441225.1 Caulobacter sp. | reverse complement strand
TAGCCGCCCTGCATGCGCTCGCCGGCGAAGACGACCTTCAGCTCACCCTTCTTCAGGCCCTTCGCGACGTCGAAGCCGGGCTCGGGCGCCCAGTAGCCGCGATCCCACAGCATCACCGTGCCGCCGCCGTACTCGCCCTTGGGGATGGTCCCCTCGAAATCGCCGTAGTCGAGCGGGTGCGGCTCGACCTCGACGGCCAGCCGCTTGTCAGCCGGATCGCGCGAGGGGCCCCGCGTCACGGCCCACGACAGGAAGACGCCCTCGTGCTCAAGCCGCAGGTCGTAGTGCAGGCGCGTGGCCGCGTGCTTCTGGATCACGAACCGGCGGCGTCGCGAGGCGGCGACGGCGACTTCGCCGCTCGGCTCGGCGGTGATCGAGAAGTCGCGCTTGGCGCGGTAGGTCGCGAGCTTGGCCTGGGCCACGGTGGAAACCTCCGGCTGTTCGCCGATGGAAGACGCGCGGGCAGTCCAGGGTTCCAGACGCGCCGGCAAATTGACCCATGCCAAGGCCAGGGGGGGCGATGGCGACGACTACGAAGGCCGGGCCGCAAGCCGCAGTTCGTCGGTGTGACCGAAGCCCTTTTCGTAGGTCAGAACGGAGGCGATGAACGGGGTGGCGCGCATCAGACCCATCTGGGTGGTGTCGACATCCTTCATCATCCCCTCGTATTCGGGATAGCGCTTGAACATCAGGGCCATGGCGCGCGCCCGTTCGGCGGAGTCGGTGACCTCGGCCACCGTCGCGGCCATCGAGGCGCCGCCGATAGCCATGGGGTCGGCGACGTCCTCACCGACGCAGATCGACACACGCGGGTCCGCCGTCAGATTGGCGAACTTCTGGCTCTCGCGCGAGATCATGAAGTAGATCGCCGGGCCGTCGTTGACGTAGCCGACGATGGTCGCCTGAGGCCAGCCGTCCGGGCGGAGGGTGGCGAGCGACAGGACGCGCCGCCTGTCGAGTTCGGCGATGAACCGGGCCCTGAGATCTTTCATCAGCCTGCTCCCTAGTCGCCGGCATCATGGCGACCGGCCCGAGCCGAGCCTTGATTGAGATCATGGGACGGACCACGGCGCCGTCGCGCGGCGGCCTTCTTTTTTCCGCAGGCAGGCGTAAGGCTGGGGCGCGAGGAGAAGCCGAACCATGTCCAGGGACCGCATGGCCGTTCTGGCCGCCATGATCGACCAGGGGGTGATCCCCGTCTTTCACCACCCCGATCCGGCGATCTGCATCCGGGTGATCGCCGCCTGCGCCGCCGGCGGCGCGCGCTGCATCGAGTTCACCAACCGCGGCCCGTTCGCGGCGCACACCTTTCTCGAGATCGCCCGGCATTTCGCCGACGCCGATCCGTCGGTGATCATGGGCGTGGGCAGCATCGTCGACGCCCCGACAGCCGGGCTGTTCATCGCCAACGGCGCGGATTTCGTCGTCGGCCCGGCGCTGAATCCCGAGGTCGCCCGGCTGTGCAACCGACGGATGGTCGCCTACAGCCCGGGTTGCGCCACCGCCAGCGAGATCGGCCTGGCCCATGAACTGGGCTGCGAGATCATCAAGCTGTTTCCGGGCGAGACGGTCGGCGGCCCCGCCTTCGTGCGCAACCTCCTGGGCCCGATGCCCTGGACCAAGATCATGCCGACCGGCGGCGTCGAGCCCGAGGAGGGGTCCCTGCGCGACTGGTTCGGGGCGGGCATCGTCGCGGCCGGCATGGGCGGGCGGCTGATCAGCAAGGACCTCGTCGAGGCCGGCGACTGGGCGGGACTCGAGGCGCGCGTGCGCCGGACCGTCGAGCTGATCGCGCGGATCCGGCGCGACCTGGCCTGAACCGGATCTCCCGCGCCGCCGGGCCGGTCCAGGGATCGCTTGGGCGTCGTTTCCCCGTCAGGAAACCCTACGCCGCCCGCGCCTCCGTTTCCGCCAGGCGCTGGATGGCGACGTAGTCGGTCTTTCCGGTTCCCAGCACGGGGACTTCCGGAATCTTGACGATCTTTCGGGGCACCGCGAGCTCGGGCGCGCCGAGCGTCTGGGCGTGCGCCAGCAGCGGCGCCACCGACGCGTCCGGCCGGTCGGTGAACAGGATCAGCCGTTCGCCCTTCTTCTTGTCGGGCATGGCGATCACGGCATGGCGGCCCTCCGGCCAGACGGCCACGGCGAGGTCCTCGGCCGCGGTCAGGGAGACCATCTCGCCGCCGATCTTGGCGAAGCGCTTGACCCGCCCCTTGATGGTCACCCAGCGGTCATCGCCTTCGATGGTCACCACGTCGCCGGTGTCGTGCCAGCCGTCGGGCAGGGGATCGACCCCGCCCTTGTCGTTCAGGTAGCCGGCCATGACGTTCGGGCCGCGCAGGAACAGCCGCCCGCCGCCGGCGATACCCTCGACCGTCTCGATGCGCGTCTCCATGCCCGGCAGCATGCCGCCGACCGTGCCGCGACGATTGTCGGTCGGCTTGTTGACCGCCACCACGGGCGCGGCCTCGGTCGCCCCGTAGCCCTCGAGCACAGGCACGTCGCCGAACCGCTCGGCGATCAGGTTGTGCGTTTCGTCGCGCACCTTCTCGGCGCCACAGACGATGAACTGCAGGCCTGACAGTTCGTCGGAATCCGACGCGCGGGCGTACTGGTTCACGAAGGTGTCGGTGGCCAGCAGGATCGAGGCCTTGCTGTCCTTCACCAGCGCCGGGATCTGCTTGATGTGCAGCGGCGAGGGGTACTGGAAGGCCTTCATGCCGGTCAGGATCGGCAGCAGCACTCCGCCGGTCAGGCCGAAGCAGTGGAAGGTCGGCAGCGGGTTGAACATCACCCAG
>DAORNX010000381.1:0-2812 GCA_035441225.1 Caulobacter sp. | reverse complement strand
TGGCCGGCGGGTCGACCGCCACCACCACCTGGTCGAAGTCCGGCGGGCGATGGCCGCGACAGGCCGCCAGGCCCGCCGCCGTCCACAGGGCGCCCTCGCCCTCGACGATCAGGCCCTCCAGCTCCTGCGCGGCCAGGCTGGTGCCGCCGTAGATGGCGTTCAGGGCCTCGACGAAGGCCGGCGCCAGATTGTGGGCGTTGGTCCGGGTCGGGATCACCGTATCAACGGTGCCGGCCTCGGCCCGCAGCATCCGCAGGGCGCGGATCGGCCGGGGTGTCGTGGTCACCAGCAATCGGGGATCCTCCCCCAGCCGCAGGCCGAACCGCAGCATCGCCAGCACCTCGCCCGGTCGCCGCCAGGCGCAGAACTCGTCGGCCCAGGCGCCGTGGAACTGTGGGCCGCGCAGGCTGTCGGGATCCTCGGCGGAAAAGATGTGCGCCTCGGCGCCGGTGTTCCACACCACCCGTCGGCGGGATTTCTCGTGGCGCAGGCCCAGGGACCTGGGACTCTGCGCCCGCAGGCCGGACGGGCCCTCGATCATCACCTCGGCCACATCGTGCAGGCTGGGGCCGACGAGGGCGAACCGCCCGCCGCGCCAGGCCTGCTCAACCAGCCAGCCGGCGCCGACCCAGGTCTTGCCCGACCCCCGGCCGCCGAGCAGCAGCCAGGTGCGCCACGGGTCCCTCGGCGGCTGTTGGTCGCCGTTCGCTCGCATCCGCCAGTTGGCCCTCACGACCTCCAGGTCCTTCGGCGGAATCCGCGTCCGGGCATGCCCTGAGCCCGGCGCGGCGAGCATATCGATCGAGTCTGTCCTGAAGTTCCACGTACTTCCGCTCAAGGGCGTCGGGGTCGTCGGGCTGTTCATCCATGTCGGCCTCATCCTGATCCTGCGGCGCGCCGGGATGATCTTCCTGGGCCTGCAGCTTGTGGATCGACAGGCCGGCGCGGGCGATGACGCCACGCAGCCGCACCCGCCGCTCCAGGGCGATATCTGTTTCGGGTCTGGGAAGGGCGGCGAGGACCGTCAGGTCCTCCAGCAAGCCCGCCGCCAGCATCTCCGCCAGCCCCGCGAGCAGCCCCGCCGCACCTGATTTCTTGACCATGCCCCAAGACTACGGGATCACCGGGCCCGGTCGGGCGCTTGCCGCGAAAAAGCGACAAGCTGTTGATTCACCGGCCTTTGTTTCCGGATAGTCCGGGGGCGCGGCCGCTGAACGCCCGCTTTTCCCTAGTAGGGGATCGGCTCGCCGGACGGCAACCGCGGCATTTCCGGCCTGGCAGGCTCGGCCGGTGCGGGCGGCGTCTCGGGGGCGGCGATCGCCGGCTCGAGAGCGTCCGCCGCGCGGGCGAAGTCGGAGGCCAGCTCCCCGTAGAACGGGTTGCGCGGATCGGACTCCTCCTCGGGCACGGGATCGGGCAGGAGCCAGTCGAAATCGCGCACCGGCAGCCCTTCATGGGCGACGATCATGAACCGCCGCCAGATGGCCGCCGGAAGCGTGCCGCCGGCGACATGGTTCATCGGCCGGTCGTCGTCGTTGCCGATCCAGACCCCGGCGGTGATGTCGGGGGTGAAGCCGATGAACCAGGCGTCGCGCCAGTTCTGGCTGGTGCCGGTCTTGCCGGCGGCGGGGCGGCCGAAGGCGGCGCGCGTGCCCGTCCCCCGTTCGATGACGCCCTTCATCATCCGCACCATCATCGAGGCCTTGGCGATGTCATAGACCGGTACGCCGCCGGCGTTGACCTGGCGGGCGTAGATCGGCTCGCCGGCGACGGTCGTGATGCTGTCGATGATGTACGGCGTGCGACGCTGGCCGCCCTGCTGGAACACCTGGAAGGCGGCCACCAGCTGGATCAGCGACACCTCGTACGAGCCGAGGGCCACGGACAGGTCGGGATTGGGTGGAATGGTCGACAGGCCGAAGCGCCGCGCCAGCTCGCCCATGGCCGCGCCGCCGACCTCCTGCCCCAGCTTGGCGGCCACGGTGTTGATCGACTTGGCCAGGGCTGTCTCGATGGTCACCGGACCCGAATAGCCGCCGCCATAGTTCTCGGGCGCCCAGTCACCGAACTTGACCGGGCCGTCGACCCGCTGGTCGGTGGGCAGCACGCCCTTTTCCAGAGCGGCGGCGTAGACGAACGGCTTGAACGTCGAGCCGGGCTGGCGCCGCGCCTGGACGGCCCGGTTGAACGGCGTCTCGTCGAAGTCGGTGCCCCCGACCATGGCCCGGATCGCCCCGTCGTTGCCCAGCGCCAGCAGCGCCGCCTGGGTCGCCCCGGCCTTGGCCCCGTCGGTCCGCATGATCTCGCGCAGGATCCGCGTGCCGGCCGCCTGCAGCCGGGAGTCGATGGTCAGCCGGACCACCAGGTCGGGCGAGTTCTGGCCGGCGATCTTGACCGCCTCGACCGTGGCGTAGTCGAGCACGTAGCCCAGCTCGCCCTCTTCCTGGGCGGCGCCCGGGGCCAGCCGCGGGGTGTCGGCCAGGGCCGCCTCATACTGGGCCTCGGTGATCCAGTGCTCGCGCCGCATGTTGCCCAGGATCAGCCTCTGCCGCTCCAGGGCGCCGGCCATGTTCTTGGTCAGGGCCAGCCGCGAGGGGGCCTTGGGCAGGCTGGCCAGCAGGGCCGCCTCGGAAATGCTCATCTGCGCGGCGGGCTTGCCGAAATACGCCCGCGAGGCTCCGTCGATGCCGTAGGTGTTGGCCCCGAAGAAGATTCGGTTGAGGTAAAGCTCGAGGATCTCGTCGCGGCTCAGCATCCGGTACAGGCGGCGGGCCATGACCGCCTCCTGCAGCTTGCGCTTGGCCGTCTGGTC
>DAORNX010000380.1:0-2825 GCA_035441225.1 Caulobacter sp. | reverse complement strand
TGTCGGTCTCCAGCTCGACGAGGATCTCGTCCTTCCTGACCGCGTCGCCCGGCTTTTTCGTCCAGCGGGCGACCGTCGCCTCGGTGACGGATTCGCCCAGGGCGGGAGTCATGATGTCGGCCATGGTCAGGTCTTTCGTGTCTCGTACGGGTCGGGCGCGGGCGTCAGGCGAACGCTTCGGCGAGGAAGGTCTCGAGTTCTTTCAGGTGCCGGCTCATCAGGCCGGCGGCGGTCGAGGCGGAGGCCGGCCGGCCGACGTAGCGGGCGCGCCTGGCCTTGATGCTCATGCGGTCGAGCGTCAGTTCCAGCCACGGATCGACGAAGGTCCAGCCGCCCATGTTCTTCGGCTCCTCCTGGCACCAGACCAGCTCGGCGTTGGCGAAGCGGCCCATCACCTGCATCACCGACTTCATCGGCCAGGGATAGAACTGCTCGAGACGCACGATGTAGACGTCGTCGCGCCCGGCCTTGGCCCGGGCGTCGATCAGGTCGAAGTAGACCTTGCCCGAGCAGGCGATCACGCGGGTGATCTGGTCGTCGGGCTTGAGGGTGATCCCGCCGACGTCGCAGCCGGCCTCGGCCCCGTCGACCATCACCCGGTGGAAGGACGAGCCCTCGGCCAGGTCGGCGAGGTTGCTGACCGCCTTCTTGTGCCGCAGCAGGCTCTTGGGCGTCATGACGATCAGCGGCTTGCGGAACTCGCGGTGCATCTGCCGGCGCAGGGCGTGGAAATAGTTGGCCGGGGTCGAGCAGTTGAGCACCTGCATGTTGTCCTCGGCGCAGGACTGAAGGAAGCGCTCCAGCCGGGCCGAGCTGTGCTCCGGCCCCTGGCCCTCGTAGCCGTGCGGCAGCAGCATGACGAGGCCGCTCATGCGCAGCCACTTGCGCTCGCCCGAACTGATGAACTGGTCGATGACCACCTGGGCGCCGTTCACGAAGTCGCCGAACTGGGCTTCCCACAGGGTCAGCGTATTCGGGTCGGCGAGACTGAAGCCGTACTCGAAGCCGAGCACCGCCTCCTCGGACAGCGCCGAGTCGATGACCTCGAAGTTGGCCTGCCCCGGCCGGACATGGTTGAGGAAGGTGTAGTGTTCCTCGGTGGTCTGGTCGATCAGGTCGCAGTGGCGCTGGGTGAAGGTGCCGCGCACGCTGTCCTGGCCGCTGAGGCGCACGGGGAAACCCTCGTCGAGCAGGGTGGCGAAGGCCAGGTGCTCGGCCGTGCCCCAGTCGAGCCCCTCGCCCGCGTCGATCGCGGCGCGACGGCCCTCGATCACCCGGCGGACCGTCCTGTGGGCGTCGATGCGCTCGGGAATGGTGGTGATGGCGCGGCCAAGATCGACCAGTTTCTGGAGCGGCACCCCGGTGCTGCCGCGGCGCTCCTCGTCGCCGGGCAGGGCGAGACCGGCCCACTTGCCGTCCAGCCAGTCGGCCTTGTTGGCCTTGTAGGTCTTGCCGGCCTCGAACTCGGCGTCGAGGAAGGCGTCGAACTCGCTGACCCAGCCGGCGATGTCGGCCTCGGTCGCCACGCCCTCGGCGATCAGCCGGCGGGAATACAGTTCGCGGGTCGACGGGTGGTCCTTGATCTTCGCGTACATCAAGGGCTGGGTCATCGTCGGGTCGTCACCCTCGTTGTGACCGAACCGACGGTAGCAGAACATGTCGACGACCACGTCCTTGCCGAACTTCTGGCGGTACTCGGTGGCCACCTTGGCGGCGAAGACCACGGCCTCGGGATCGTCGCCGTTGGCGTGGAAGATCGGCGCCTCGACCATCAGCGCCACGTCCGACGGATAGGGGCTGGTGCGCGAGTAGCGCGGGTCGGTGGTGAAGCCGATCTGGTTGTTGACGATGAAATGGACGGTGCCGCCGGTGCGGAAGCCCTTGAGGCCCGAGAGGGTGAGACACTCGGCCACCACGCCCTGACCGGCGAAGGCCGCGTCGCCATGCAGCAGCAGCGGCAGGACGTGCGCCCGGCCGGCGTCCGGCGTCTCGCGCAGGGTGAAGGCCTGCTTGGCCCTCGCCTTGCCCAGCACCACCGGATTGACGATCTCGAGGTGGCTGGGATTGGCGGTCAGCGACAGGTGGACGCTGTTGTCGTCGAACGTCCGGTCCGACGAGGCGCCCATGTGATACTTGACGTCGCCCGAGCCCTCGATGTCCGACGGCATCGACGAGCCGCCCTGAAACTCGTGGAAGATCACGTGGTAGGGCTTGCCCATCACGGCGGCCAGCACGTTCAGGCGGCCACGGTGGGGCATGCCCAGGACGATGTCCTTCACGCCCAACGCGCCGCCGCGCTTGATGATCTGTTCCAGCGCCGGGATGCAGGCCTCGCCGCCGTCGAGGCCGAAGCGCTTGGTGCCGGGGAAGCGGCGATGCAGGAATTTCTCGAAGCCCTCGGCCTCGATCAGCTTCTTGAGGATGGCGATCTTGCCTTCCCGGGTGAAGTTGATCTCCTTGTCGCGCCCCTCGATGCGCTCCTGCAGCCAGCCCTTCTCCTGCGGATTGGAGATGTGCATGTACTGCACGCCGACCGCGCCGCAATAGGTGCGGCGGACGATCTCGAGGATCTCGCGCAGCGTCGAGGTTTCCAGCCCGAGCACGAAGTCGAGGAAGATCGGGCGGTCGTAGTCGGCCTCGGTGAAGCCGTAGGTCGTCGGGTCCAGCTCGGTGGCGTCGCCCTCGGGCATGGCGATGCCCAGCGGGTCGAGGTTGGCGCGCAGGTGGCCGCGCATCCGGTAGGCCCGGATCATCATGATGGCGCGCAGCGAATCGAGCGTCGCGGCCCGGACGTCGGCGGCGGGGGCGGCCGGGGCGCGGGCCTC
>DAORNX010000379.1:0-2834 GCA_035441225.1 Caulobacter sp. | reverse complement strand
TGGCCGTCCGCGTGCTGGCCCAGGCCATGGACACGGTGAACATCCGCGCCGGCATGGACTTCGTCGCCTCGGTGGCCCGGCCGCAGGACCGCCGCGGGCCGGCCCGGCTGATCGGCCTGTCGATGCGCACCGGCGCCGCCAGCACCCTGACGGTCTCCCGCACCTTCGACGGCGCCCTTCGCCTGCGCGAGCTGGAGGAAAAGGTCAGCCCCGAGACGGTCGCCGCCTGCGGCCGGATGCAGGGCTCGTTCCACGAAAGCGCCAACGCCATCGGGGCCAATTCGGCGGTCATCGCCGAGGCCTCCAAGCTGTTCGCCCACAAGATCGACTTCTCGCGCGACATCAAGGCGGGCGATCCGTTCTGCCTGGTGTTCGACCGCAAGGTCACCGAGAGCGGCCGCACCATCGAGGCCGGCGGCCTGCAGTACGCCGAGGTCAAGGGCCAGCGCTTCTACGGCTTCACCCGGGCCGACGGGAAGCGCACCTTCCTCGATTCCATCGGCAAGAGCATCAAGGGCTTCCTGCTGCGCGCGCCGGTCGACGGAGCCCGCATCACCTCGCGCTTCGGCCTGCGCCGGCACCCGATCCTCGGCTACACCAAGATGCACCAGGGCATCGACTTCGGTGTCGGCACGGGCACGCCGATTCTCGCCGCCGGCGACGGCGTCGTCGTCGAATGCCGCCGGTGGGGCGGATACGGCAACTGGGTGCGCATCCGTCACGCCGGCGGCTACGAGACCGGCTACGGCCACCTCTCCCGCTTCGGCAAGAGCTGCAAGCCGGGCATGCGGGTCAGTCAGGGCCAGGTGATCGCCTATTCCGGTTCGACCGGCGCCTCGACCGGCCCGCACCTGCACTATGAGGTCTGGCTCAAGGGCCGCCGCGTCAATCCGATGGGCGCCAAGATCCCGGCCGGGAACAGCGTCGATCCGCGGGACGTGGCCAACTTCAACGCCACCAAGAAGCGCATCGAGACGCTGATCGCTCCCCGCCGCGCCGCCCTCGGCATCCCGGCCCCGACGACCCCGGCCAAGGGCGCCGCCGTCGCCGCCGCGCCGGAGGAGTCGGGCCCGACCAAGAAGCTGGCCCGTACCGACTTCACCGCCCCGCGCGCCGGTCTCAAGCCCCGCACCGGCTGAGGTTGTCGACAGGACGCGGCCCGGCGCCGTAAACAGCGCCCCCTTCCCTCCGCTGCTTCCGGATAGTCTCCCTTGCGTCTTCCCCAGGCCCGCCTCGATCAGGTGCTCGACCGTTTCCGCGAGATCGAGGCGCGCATGGGCGCGGCCACCGAGGGGCCCGAGATCGTCCGCCTGTCGAAGGAGCATGCCGAGCTGAAGCCGGTGGCCGATGCCGTTCTGGCGCTGGAAAAGGTGCTCGCCGAGAAGCCCGAGCTCGAGGCGATGGCCGCCGACGCCGATCCCGAAATCTCCGAACTCGCCCGCGACGAACTGGAACGGCTTGAGGCCCGACTGCCGGACATGGAGCGCGACGTGGCCCTGCTGCTGGCCCCGCGCGACAAGGACGAGAACGCTTCGGCGATCCTCGAGGTGCGCGCCGGCACCGGCGGCGACGAGGCGGCCCTGTTCGCCGGCGACCTGTTCCGCATGTACAGCCGCTACGCCGCCACGCGCGGCTGGCGCGTCGAGATCGACAGCGTCTCCGAAGGCGAGATGGGCGGCTACAAGGAGATCATCGCCTCCATCACCGGCGAGGGGGTGTTCGGCCGACTGAAGTTCGAGAGCGGGGTGCACCGGGTCCAGCGGGTGCCGGCGACCGAAGCCCAGGGCCGCATCCACACCTCCGCGGCCACCGTCGCCGTCCTGCCCGAGGCCGAGGACGTCGACATCGTGATCAATGACGCCGACATCCGCATCGACACCTATCGCTCCAGCGGCGCCGGCGGCCAGCACGTCAACAAGACCGACTCGGCCGTGCGCATCACCCACCTGCCCACCGGCGTGGTCGTGACCTCCTCGGAAAAGAGCCAGCACGAGAACCGCCGCAAGGCGATGGCCAACCTCAAGGCGCGGCTCTACGACATGCAGCGCCAGGCGCTCGATGACGCCCGCTCCGACAGCCGCAAGAGCCAGGTCGGCAGCGGCGACCGCTCCGAGCGCATCCGCACCTACAACTACCCGCAGGGCCGGGTCACCGACCACCGCATCAACCTGACCCTCTACAACCTGCCCAAGATCATGGAGGGCGAGGCGCTCGACGACGTCATCGATCCCCTGATCGCCGAGGACCAGGCCGCGCGGCTCGCGACGCTCGAGGATAGCTTCGGCTGACGCCGTCGCGCAGCGGCCGGAGCAAGGCGCGGGCCTGCCGCCGGGCCATTCCGGCGCCGTGGCTGAGACTCTCGTGCAGGATGAACGGCTTGCCGACGGTGTCGGCCATGGCCGCTCCGCGCTGACCCATCGGGCGGTCCTCGCCGATGGTCGAGTCGACCGCCGTCTGGTGTTCGATCTCGGCGTTGAGCTCCGCGCCCGCGAGCAGGGCCAGCACCGAGAACCAGACCCAGGTCATGAAAGCGACGACCGCCCCGAGCGGTCCGTAGGTGGCGTCGAAGTGAGCCACATGGTTGACGTACCAGGAGAAGCCCAGCGATCCGCCGAGCCAGGCCAGGGCGGCGGCCAGCGCGCCCCAGGCGACCCACCGCCATTTGGCCGGCCGTCGGCTGGGGCCGAAGCGGTAGATCACCGCGAAGCTGGCCGTGGTCACCGCCAGCACCACGCCCCAGCGCAGGGCGATCCACAGGTCGTCGGCCCGCGCCACGCCGAGCCGGCGGAGGGGGACGGGCGCGGCGACCAGGATCAGGGCCACCAGGGACAGGA
>DAORNX010000378.1:0-2838 GCA_035441225.1 Caulobacter sp. | reverse complement strand
CGTGGCCGCGATTGCGCCGGCCCATCAGCAGGCGCGGCTTCCTCGCGTCGCGCCGGACGATGATCAGGGTCGCGGCGTGGCGCGGCCTGACCGTCCGCTCGCCGGCCTCGCGCAGGGCGCCGTCGCTGCGCGGGTCGTAGCTGGGGTCGAGAACGGGTCCGGTCATGGGCGCAGGATAGGCCCCTCAGATCGCGGGAAAAGTATGACGTGGCGTCATTCGGCCGCCTCGGGCGGCAGCGGCTTGAGGATCAGGATCGACAGGTCGCGGTCCGGTCGCCAGTTCGTCTTGCGCACCTCGAACCGCGTCGGGCCGATTTTCTTAACACCGCTGGCGCAGAAGCTGACCAGATTGGCCGCCGCGCCCTTGTCGATGACCATCCGGAAGTCGCCGATCGGCCTGGCCCAGTTTCCGCCCGTCTTCAGCACATAGGCGATGCGCGTCTCGGTGAAGGGCGGGTAGTCGCGACCCTTCTTCGCCCGCTCCACGGCGCCGAGAAAGGCGGAATCGATGCAGTAGCGCGCGCGTTCGGCGGCGCCCTCGGCGTCGGCCATGTAGCCTGGCGAGCCGACCATCGTGCCGACACTGCCGCCGACGGCCGGCCGGTAGCTGTGCTCGACCGCCACCTCGGCGCCGGGCGCGAAGGTCTGCTCCCAATGGAAGGTGGTCTTGAGCACCCATGCGGGGCTGAGGTGCGACTCCCAGCCCTTGCCGGCATCGTATTCGTCCCGCGTGACCAGCCCCAGCGCCAGGGCCTCGTCCTTGACCGCCTGGGGCAGGGCGTCGAGCTTGGCGACGATCCCGTCGAGGTGCAGGGCCAGCGGAATGCCGTGTCCGCGCAGCCAGTCTGTGCGGTCGACGCCGCGGGCCACGGCCTTCTGCTCGACAGCCATCGTCACCGCTCTGCCGTCCACCGTGGTGCGGAAGTCCAGCAGGTTGGCGGGGTCTTCGCGATTGGGGATGGAGTTGTCGGAATAGAAGAACTCCTCCCCGCCGATGTCCGGCATCGGGAAGGCCACCCGCGTGGTCACCGGCGCCGCCGAGGTGTTGATGAACACGTAGCGGACCCGGACCGCCTGCTCAGAGATGTACAGGTCCTCCGAGCGCATCTCGATGGCCTCGGTCCTGGTCAGCACCAGCCCGCCGGCGGCCAGTTCGGCCGTCGAATCATTGGCCAGGGCGGGAACCGCCAGCAGGGCGGCGATGACGGCGAGGGCGGTGGATTTCATGGCGTGGCCTCCGGGGCGTGCGAGGCTAGCACAGCGACGGGATCGGGCCGCACGCTTCGCCAGCGAGGCGACCGGCCTAGAAGGGGAAGAAAACCGGAATGGCCGCCACCCCGACCAGCCAGGTCAGCAGGTTCAGCGGCACCCCGATACGCACGAAGTCCATGTAGCTGTACTTGCCGAGCTGGAAGACCAGGACGTTGGTCTGGTAGCCGAACGGCGTCGCGAAGGCCGCGCTGGCCGCCATCATCAGGCAGACGAGAAACGGGCGCGGGCTGACGCCCAGGCTCTCGGCCAACGCCACCGCCACCGGGGTCAGTAGCACGGCGACCGCCGCGTTCGACAGGATCTCGGTCATCAGCAGGGTGCCGCCGTAGAGCAGGGCGAGGGCGAACAGCGGTCCGAGCGGCCGAACCCAGTCCACCAGGGCCGAGGTCGCCAGCGACGCCAGGCCCGTGACCTCCAGCGACAGGCCGACCACCACCATGCCGGCGATCAGCAGCAGCGTCTCCGGACGGAGGCCGCGATAGGCGTCCTCGACGCTGATGACCCGCAGCAACACCAGCAACACGGCCCCGAAGAAGGCGGCGGCGGCGATCGGGGCGAGGCCGATGGCGGCGGAGACCACCACGCCGCAGAACACCGCCAGGGCCGCCATCGACTCGACCGGCTTGAACGGCCGATCGACCGGAAACAGCGCCGGATCATCGCCCGAGGCCTCGGCCGCCCTGGCTGGCAGCGGCGCCTCGGCCTCGGCCGATTCGCCCTTCAACAGCAGCCGGCCGCTGAACAGGAACAGGTACAGGCCGCCGGCCGCGGCGATGATCAGGCCGACCGGCGTGATCTCGAACATGCCGAACACCGGCTGGCCGGCGTTGCGGGCCATGTCGTTGACCAGCAGGTTGGTCGAGGTGCCGATCAGCGTGCAGGCCCCGCCCAGGATCGTTGCGTAGGACAGCGGGATCAGGAACCGCTTGGGCGACAGGTTCATCGACTCGGCGACCTCGCGCACGACCGGACCGGCCAGCACGACGATCGGGGTGTTGTTGAGCAGGGCCGAGGCGGCGCCGGAGATCACCACCACCAGCCACAGGCCGGCGGCGCCGAACCGGGCGCAGAGGTCTGTCGCCTTGCGGATCAGCAGTCCCAGCAATCCGGACAACTCCATGGCGTAGGCGATCACGAACAACGAGGCGAGGGCGATGATCGCGGGACTGGCGAAGGCGCCCTGCACCTCGACCGGACGGATGGCGCCGGCGCCCAGCAAAACCGCCGCCCCGGCGAGGGCGACGACGTCGGAGCGCAGTTTTCCCCAGATCAGCGCGCTCACCACGCCGATCAGAACCGCCAGGGAGATGAGTTGTGGCAGAGTCATCGAAGCCGGCCGTGGCGGCGGAGATTTCCGGACAAGTGCGACGCTTTCCGAAGTAAACGGGAACTGGACGGGCCGGGCGACCCCCGGAGACAACGATCTGCTATGGTGGGGCCATGCCGGACAATAGTCAGCGACCATCCGACCGCAAGCTCACACTGATCGCGCCGCTGGCGATCCTCGCGGTCGTGGCCCTGCTGATCCTGGGCGCGATGTTTCTCAAGCCTGAAACCGGCGACCGC
>DAORNX010000377.1:267-2849 GCA_035441225.1 Caulobacter sp. | reverse complement strand
GGCATTGATGAAGATCTTTACATCGATCTGTGGGAGGACTTGTATCCAACCCATACGGAGTTGACGTTTCAGGTGGAGACCATAGCCCCTGAGGAATGTCTGAATGTGACCATTGCCACGGAATTGAGCAAAGCCAACCAGCGGCTGGATCTGGATATTTTAGCCATAGTGCCGCCCGATAATTGCGAACCGGGCGAGGCGCCGGCCCGGGGCGAGGCCGTGGCCGGCGCGCCGGGCCTGGGCGACCGGGTGCTGGTCCACTTCGACCGGCTCGAGACCGGCGAATACGAGGCCCGGCTGATCAAAAGGCTGGGCCAGAGCGCCCACCGCATCCTGGGCGTCATCCGCAAGTCCCACCGCGAAATCCGCGTCGAGCCCGTCGACCGCAAGTCCAAGGACAGCCTGGTCCTGTCGTTCGCCGACGGCGAAAGGCTGAAGGACGGCGACCTGGTGCTGGCGACCGTCGGCGCCCAGACCCAGCGCTACGGCCCCAAACACGGCAAGCTGGTCGAGATGGTCGGGCGCGAGGACGAGCCGCGCGCGGCCTCGCTGATCGCCATCCACAGCCACGGCATCCCGACCGGTTTCTCACCCGAGGCCGAAGCCGAGGCCGAGGCGGCCCAGGCCCCGACCTTGCAGGGGCGCGAGGATCTGCGCGACCTGCCATTCATCACCATCGACCCGGCCGACGCGCGGGATCATGACGACGCGGTGTTCGCCCATCCCGATCCGGACGCGCGCAACGTCGGCGGCTGGATCGTCTGGGTGGCCATCGCCGATGTCGCCGCCTACGTGCGGCCCGGCTCGGCGCTCGACGCCATCGCGCGCGACAAGTCCAACAGCGTCTACTTCCCCGACCGGGTCGAGCCGATGCTGCCGGAACGGCTGAGCAATGGCCTGTGCAGCCTGCGCGAGGGCGAGAACCGCGCGACCCTGGCCGTGCGGATGGTGTTCAGCAAGGACGGCCGCAAGATCAGCCACCGCTTCGTGCGCGGCCTGATGCGCTCGGCGGCCAAGCTCAGCTATGAGCAGGCCCAGATGGCCATCGACGGCAATCCGGACGACAAGGCCGGCGCCATCCTGGACGGCATCCTGACGCCGCTGTGGACGGCCTACCGCGTGATGCTCAAGGGCCGCCTCGCCCGCTCGCCGCTGGCCATCGAGAGCGACGAGCGGCGCATCGTCATCTCGCCCGAGGGCCATGTCGCCTCGATCACCAGGCGCACGTCGCTCGAGGCCCACCGGCTGATCGAGGAGATGATGGTCCAGGCCAACGTCTGCGCCGCCGAGACGCTGGAGCAGAAGAAGACGCCGCTGATCTATCGCATCCACGACACGCCATCGCCGGAGAAGATGATGGCGCTGACCGACTTCCTGGCGACCCTGGACATCCCCTGGTCCAAGGGCGAGGCGCCGCGAACGGACCGGTTCAACCGCCTGCTGGAGGAGACCCGCGACGGGCCGCACGCCGACATCGTCAACGAGGTGGTCCTGCGCACCCAGATGCAGGCGCAGTACAACCCGGACAACATCGGCCACTTCGGCCTGAACCTGCAGCGCTACGCCCACTTCACCAGCCCGATCCGCCGCTACGCCGACCTGGTGGTGCACCGCGGTCTGATCCGCGCCCTGGGCCTGGGGACCGACGGCCTGACCGACCAGGACGTCAAGCAGATGAAGGACACCGCCGAGCGGATCACCTTCGCCGAGCGCCGCGCCATGGCCGCCGAGCGCGACGCGACGGACCGCTACGTCGCCGCCTTCCTGGCCGACCAGGTCGGCAGCGACTTCCACGGCCGCATCACCGGGGTGACCCGGTTCGGCCTGTTCATCCGCCTGACCGACACGGGCGCCGACGGGCTGATCCCGATCTCGGGCCTGGGCGACGAGTTCTTCATCCATGACGACCGGACCCACGCCCTGGTCGGCGAGCGCAGCGGCGCGCGCTGGCCGCTGGGCATGCCGGTCGAGGTCCGCCTGCGCGAGGCGACGCCGGTGACGGGCGGTCTGCTGTTCGAGATGCTCAGCGAGCCGATGCCGGCCGATCCGAACGCGCCCCGGCCACGGCTGGGCGTCAGGCGGCGGATGGATCCGGGCCGCGGCGGGCCCAAGCGCGGCGGACCGCCGAAGGGCGTGCGCAAGGGCAAGCGGCGGTAGCCATGATCCGCGATCTCGACCACATCAACATCGCCACGCCGCTGCTCTCCGAGACGCGGGACTTCTGGCGCGATGTGATGGGGCTGACCGAGCGGTGGCGGCCGGACTTTCCGTTTGACGGACACTGGCTCTATGCGGGCGACAGGCCGGTCGTGCATCTGATGGGCCGGCCGGCTCAGGGGGTCGGGTCCGACCAGGCCACGCTCAATCATGTGGCCTTCGCCATCGCCGACCTCGAGGCGGCCCGGGCGCGGCTCACGCGGCTGGGCGTGGCGTTCCGCGAGATTGGCGTGCCCGGCTCACCGATCCTCCAGCTGTTCCTGCAGGACCCCAACGGGATCACGATCGAGCTGAACTATCTGGGCGCCGAGACCGCGAAGGCGCGCTCGACCTGAGGCTTGCCGCCAGGGGGCCTCTGCGTCGAC
>DAORNX010000377.1:0-257 GCA_035441225.1 Caulobacter sp. | reverse complement strand
GAGTTCGACCGCGTCGACTATTCCCGCCACTCCGCCAGCACTGCCCCCGTCGCGCCGTCCTCGAAGGCGACGCGGTCGAACTCGACCGCCACGAGGCAGACCGGCCGCCGGTCGGGCGAGTCGCTGCGGCAGCGCACCGCGTGACCGCCCGGGTAGCCGGTGACGCGGCCCTCAAGCACCAGGCGATAGCCCTCGGCCGGCGTCGCCGGCTCTCCCTCCGGGACCTTGCGCACGAACGAATAGGGGCGGCCGTCCCG
>DAORNX010000376.1:0-2860 GCA_035441225.1 Caulobacter sp. | reverse complement strand
GGACTTAAAATCCGTTGGGCCTTGCGGCCCGTGTGGGTTCGACTCCCACAGTCCCCACCACCCTCGTCCTTCGCCCGGCATGGAAAAGCCGCCGCGGCGGGCCGCGACGGCTTCCAGACGATCACCCCGGAGAGGAGGTGGTCGGGGCCGGCTACTTCACCAGCTTGAGCGTCAGGGCCACGCGCTCGTCGGAAATCGGCGAGTCGACGTCGCTGTCGTGGTAGCGCAGGTCGGCGGAAATGGAATCGGTGATGGCGTAGCCGACGCCGACGTTCCAGGTGGTGTAGTCGCCGGCGACGTCGGCGAAGGTCTGTTCGCCCAGGGCGCCGGACACGCTCCACTTCTCGGCCGGCGAGAACGAGCCATTGACCTCGTAATAGGTCGCGTCGCCGATGTCGCCGAAGAAGGCCGGCGAATAGTAGACGGCCGCGCCGATGGTGGCCGGACCGACCGGCGCCGAGGCGGCGGCCTTGAATTCCCAGTAGTCATACGAGGCGCTCGAGGGCGCGTTGACGTAGCCGTAGTAGATCGCCGCGAAGTCGAAGGTCACCGCGCCGGCCGTCGGCTTGATGCCGACATAGGCGTCGACCTCGGCGTCGGTGCTGTCGAGGAAGTCCACGTTGGACGCCCACAGACCGCCGTAGAGAACGCCCTGGGACAGATCCACGCCGCCCTGGAGGGCGGGACTCTCGTCGGTCTGGCTGTAGCCGCGGAACACATAGTCGGTCGTGGCCGCCAGGTTGAACGAGATGTCCTGGGCAGAAGCCGCCCCGGCCATGGCGAAGGACGCCGCGGCGGCGCAAAGAGCAAGTTTAAGAGCTTTCATCGCTATCCCCTTTTTGTTGGCGCCGGCCCCCGCGTTTTTGACGTGAAGCCAGCGTCGCCCCGCCGCACGGCGATGAGCGAGGTTGAGAGTGGTCGAAGCGTCTCCGCGCCCCTACCGGTGGCGCGGCGGATCGGCCCAACAGGCGTTTGGCTGGCGGCAAATTGTGCGCTGCAACCGTCATCCGCCCGTTTTATGGGCGCCGACAGCCTCTCAATCCGGGAATTTCACCACAATGCGAAATGCCGGAACCGGACGTAAGGGGGCCGTAAGGATCAGCGCATCGACAGCGAGGCGAAGCCCAGATGCGTGCCCGCGTCGGCCAGAAGGGTCTCGCCGGTGACGTGACGCGAGGCCGGGGAGGCGAGGAACACGGCGGCGCCGGCGATGTCCTCGGCGGTCGAGGCGGCCTGCAGCGGCGTGGAGTTGATCACGCCCTGGCGCATGCGCTCGATGCGGTCGTCGGGCATGGCCTTGCCGAACCAGGGCGTGTCGATGAAGCCCGGGCAGATGGCGTTGACGCGGATCCTGGGCGCCAGGCCCCGGGCCAGCGACAGGGTCATGGTCGTCATCGCGCCCTTGGACGCAGCGTACGGCACCGACGAGCCGATGCCGGTAACGCCGGCGATCGAGGCGGTGTTGACCACCGCGCCCGGCTGCGGGGCCGCCTCGAGCAGGGCGCGCGCCGCCCGCACCATCTGGAAGGCGCCCACGACATTGACCCGGTAGAGGCGCAGGAAGTCGTCGGCATCGACCGCGTCCAGGTCGCCGTGATTGGGCGCGAACTTGGTGATGCCCGCGTTGTTGAACAGGGCGTCGATGCGGCCGAACGGTTCGGCGGCGGCCGCGATCCGGCGACAGTCGGCGTCGTCGCCGACATCGCCCTGGACCAGCACGGTCCTGGCGCCTTCGGCTTCGCACAGGCGGGCCGTCTCCTCGGCCTCGGCGTTGCTGGAGGCGTAATTGATGATCACGGCCGCCGCGCCGCGGCTGGCGGTCTCAACCGCTATGGCCCGGCCCAGGCCCGTCGAGCCGCCGGTCACCAGCACCACGAAACCGTCGAAATCCTTGCCGGCCATCTGCGTCTCCCCGAGCCTGTTTCCGGTCTGATAGCGCGCCGCGCCGACCTTGTCCCGCCCGGACCGCCGGTTTAAAGCCGCTGGCCATGAGCGAGCTTCACCTCACCCAGCTGGGCCAGGCGGTCGACGCCCCCGCGCGGCCGGAGGACGCGGTCCTCGAACGCGTGCCCAACCCGCAGGCCGATACGCTGTTCCTCGCCCGCTTCGTGGCGCCGGAGTTCACCTCGCTGTGCCCGGTGACGGGCCAGCCCGATTTCGCCCATCTGGTCATCGACTACGCGCCGGCCGACTGGCTCATCGAGTCCAAGTCGCTCAAGCTCTATCTGGGCTCTTTCCGCAATCACGGCGCCTTCCACGAGGACTGCACGGTCGCCATCGGCCGAAAGATCGTCGACGTCGCCCGGCCGAAGTGGCTGCGCATCGGCGGATACTGGTACCCGCGCGGGGGCATCCCGATCGACGTGTTCTGGCAGAGCGGCCCGGCGCCGGAGGGCCTTTGGGTTCCGGATCAGGGCGTCGCGCCGTATCGCGGCCGCGGTTAGGGCTTCCAGATCGTCGTCAGTGTCGTGACGTCCGGCCGCACCCGCTCCTGCGGCGGCTCGGCGGCGGTGCCGATGAACACGAACCCGGCCACCTGCTCGTCCGGCGACAGGCCCAGCACGGCGCGCGCTTCGGGATCATAGGCGTACCAGTCGGTGATCCAGTTGGCGCCGTAGCCCATGGCCGTGGCCGCGTAGAGGAGGGTGGTGCAGACCGCGCCGGCTGACAGCAGCTGCTCCCAGGCGGGAATCTCGCCGTCGACCGTGCGGGACACCACGGCCACGCCGATCGGCGGGGCCTTCAGCTTGCCGAGCTTGGCGACCAGTTTGGGCGCGTCGGGGCGGGCGGCGGCGACCGCCTCGAGCCGGTCGGCCAGAGTCGCCTTGGCCTCGCCGCGCAACACGATGAAGCGCCAGGG
>DAORNX010000375.1:0-2873 GCA_035441225.1 Caulobacter sp. | reverse complement strand
CGGCCCTGGCTGATCATGCCGCGGCCGCCGGAGATGCCGGCCAGCGACAGGGTGCGCATGGCCCCGGCCGAGATGGCGTTGGCGCGGATGCCCCTGGGTCCCAGGTCGCGGGCGATGTAGCGGGTCGCCGCCTCGAGCGCCGCCTTGGCAACGCCCATAGTGTTGTAGTTGGGAATGACCCGCTCGGCCCCGAGATAGGTCATGGTCACCATCGACCCGCCGTTGGGCATCAGCTCGGCCGCGCGCCGGGCGCAGTCGACGAAGCTGAAGGCCGAGATATTCATCGCCCGCAGGAAGCCCTCGCGGGTGGTGTTCTCGACGAACGAGCCTTTCAGCTCATCCTTGTTGGCGAAGGCGATCGAGTGGAGGAAGGCGTCCAGCGTCCCCATGTCCTTGCCGATCTGGGCGAAGGCGGCGTCCATCGAGGCGTCGTCTGTGACCTCCATCGGCACGAAGGTCTTGACCCCGATGCTCTCGCCCAGCGGCTTCACGCGCCGCTCCATGTCCGGCATGTAGGCGAAGGCCAGCTCGGCGCCCTGGGCGGCCAGCTGCGAGGCGATGCCCCAAGCGATCGAGTTGTGGTTCGCCACCCCGGTGATCAGGGCTTTCTTGCCCTTCATCAGCTCCCCTTTGGGGAAGGTGTAGTCGTCGGCCATGTGGGATCTCCGTCCTGGTCGGTCGTGCGCGCGCCGCGTCTCTGACCGGCTGTCGGGCGCCTTTCTGGACGGCGGCGTGCGCCGGGGCAAGTGCCGCGCCCCCTCTGCATTCGTCATCATCGGACTTGTTCCGACGACCCATCAACCCGATGGACGGAAGGAAGGGCACGGATCCCGCCACGCCCTTCTGACCGGGTTGAACACGCCTGGTCCTCGCGACGAGCGCGGGGATGACGGGGATTTGGGCTACGCCCGCGCCATGACCAGGCAGCCATTGGTGCCGCCGAAGCCGAAGCTGTTGGACATCACCGTCTCGACCTGGCGGTCCTCGCGCTTGCGCAGGATCGGCAGGTCCTCGAACGCCGGATCGAGGGTCTCGATGTTGGCGCTCTCGGCGAGGAAGCCGTTGTTCAGCATCAGCAGGCTGTAGATCGCCTCCTGCGCGCCGGCCGCGCCCAGGCTGTGGCCGGTCAGCGACTTGGTCGAGGAAATGGCCGGGGCCTTCGCGCCGAACACCTCGCGCACGGCCTCCATCTCCTTCAGGTCGCCGACCGGGGTCGAGGTGCCGTGCGGGTTGAGGTAGTCGATGGTCCGGCCGCCGGCGCCGGCCATGGCCAGGCGCATGCAGCGGACCGCGCCCTCGCCGGACGGGGCGACCATGTCGTGGCCATCGGAATTGGCCGCGTAGCCGACGATCTCGCCGTAGATCTTCGCGCCCCGGGCCCGGGCCCGCTCCATTTCCTCCAGCACCACGATGCCGGCGCCGCCAGCGATCACGAAGCCGTCGCGGTTCAGGTCGTAGGCGCGGCTGGCCACGGCCGGCCGGTCGTTGAAGTTGCTGCTCATGGCGCCCATGGCGTCGAACATGTTCGACAGGCTCCAGTCGAGTTCCTCGGTGCCGCCGGCGAAGACCACCTCCTGCTTGCCCATCAGGATCTGCTCGTAGGCCGAGCCGATGCAGTGGGTCGAGGTGGCGCAGGCGGAGCTGATCGAGAAGTTGAGGCCGCGAATCCTGAACCAGGTGGCCAGGGTCGCCGATGGGCCCGAGCTCATGGCCTTGGGCACGGCGAACGGCCCGATCCGCTTGGGGCCCTTCTCCCGGGTGATCTCGGCGGCGGCGATGATGGCCCGCGTCGAGGGACCGCCCGAGCCGACGATCAGGCCGGTGTGCTCGTTGGAAACCTCGCTGTCCTCGAGGCCGGAGTCGGCGATCGCCTGCTCCATGGCGACGTGGGCCCAGCCGGTGCCCTCGGCGAGAAAGCGCGCGGCCCGCCGATCGACGATGGACTCCCAGTCGCAGTCGGGAGCCGCCTCGACCTGGCTGCGGAAACCGAGGTCGGCATAGGACTGGGCGAACTTGACGCCCGACTTCGCCTCACGAAGCGAAGCGACCACCTCATTGGCGTTGGCGCCGATCGAGGACACGATTCCGATGCCGGTGACGGCCACTCGCCGCATGATGACTCCTCTCTCCCCACCCGCCCCACGGGGGGCGGATCCAAGCAGGTCCGGTTCTCCGCCGGCTATTTCGCGTAAAGGCCGACGCGAAGATCGCTGGCCTCATAGATAGGCTTTCCGTCGGCTTCCAGCACCCCGTCGCCTATGCCCATAACGAGCCGGCGGTTGATCACCCGCTTGAGTTCGACGCGGTAGACGACCTTCTTGATCTCCGGCGTCACCTCGCCGGTGAACTTGACCTCGCCCACGCCGAGGGCGCGGCCGCGGCCCTGGCCGCCGATCCAGCCGAGATAGAAGCCGACCAGCTGCCACATGGCGTCCAGGCCGAGGCAGCCGGGCATCACCGGGTCGTTGTTGAAGTGGCAGGCGAAGAACCACAGGTCGGGACGGATATCGAGCTCGGCCTCGACGAGGCCCTTGCCGTGCGCACCGCCGTCGCTGGTGATGTTGGTGATCCGGTCGAACATCAGCATCGGCGGCATGGGCAGCTGCGCGTTGCCGGGACCGAAGGTCTCGTCGCGGCCCGAGGCGATCAGGTCGTCGTAGCTGTAGCTGGACTGCGCCATGGGCGGCGGGTTCGTCGAGGTCATGCGTCACCGAAACTTCGCCGCGTCCGCGCGGCCTGACTGGCGCGGGTTACCACGCGGGGGAGAGGGCCTCAATCTTCGCGCGGCCGGCAGGGCGTCGGGCCGCCGGCGCCCCAGACCTCGGCGGCCGGCACCCAGCCGGCCTCGCCCGACGCCTTGATCCGCCGCCAGT
>DAORNX010000374.1:0-2912 GCA_035441225.1 Caulobacter sp. | reverse complement strand
GAGGCCAGCATCGGCGACAGGGACAGGGCCAGGAAGGCCGAGAAGGCCACTGCCGAGGCGATGGCGGCCGCCAGCTCGACAAACAGCCGGCCGATATAGCCGGGCAGGAACATCAGCGGCCCGAACACCGAGATCAGCACGATGGTGGTGGCGATCACGGCGAAGAACACCTGCCGCGCGCCGCGGGTGGCGGCGACGGTCGGCGGCTCGCCCTCGTCCACGCGCCGCTGGATATTCTCGACCACCACGATGGCGTCGTCGACCACCAGCCCGACCGACAGCACCAGCGCCAGCAGGGTCAGCAGGTTCAGCGAAAAGCCCAGCGGAGCCAGCACGATGAAGGTCGACAGCAGACAGATGGGAGCCACCACCGACGGGATCACCGCCGCCCGCCAGCTGCCGAGGAACAGCAGGTTGACCATCGCCACCAGGGCGATCGAGATGCCCATGGTGATCCACACCTCGCGGATTGCCTCGGCGGTGAACTGCGAGGAATCCACGGCGATGATCATCGACGTGCCCTCGGGCAGGGTCTGGTTGATCGCCGCCACCTCCCGCCGGGCGGCCTTGGCGATGGCCAGGTCGTTGGCCTGGGACTGGCGCGTCAGGACCAGGCCGATCTGGTCGATGCCGTTGCCGCGGAAGACGCGCCGGTCCTCGGCCGCCCCCTCCTCGACCCGCGCGATGTCGCCCAGGCGGGTGACATAGGCATCGCTGCGCGCGGCCTGGCCGGCGATCTTGATCGGCAGCCGCACGAAGTCCTTCGGCGAGGCGTAGCCCCGGTTGACGCGGATGGTGAAGTCGCGGGCGGTGCTCTCCAGCGCCCCGGCCGGAAGCTCGACGTTCTGGCTGTTGAGGGCCGCCTCGACGTCATCCACGGTGACGCCGCGCGCCGCCATCTGGTCCGCGTCGAGCCAGATGCGCATGGCGTAGGTCGGCCCGGCCATCCGCACCGCCGCCACCCCCGGTATGGTCGACAGCCGCTCGACGAGGAAGCGGTCGGCGTAGTCGGCGAGCTGAAGCGGATTCAGCGTCGTCGAGGTCATGTTGATGATGATGATCGGCGCGGAGTCGGCGTTGGCCTTGGCGATCTGGGGGGGATCGGCCTGTTCGGGCAGCTGGTCGGCGACCCGGCTGGCGGCGTCGCGCACGTCGTTGGCCGCCGTCTCCAGGTCGGTGTCGAGCTTGAAGACGATGTTGATCTGGCTACGGCCGTCGCGGCTGGACGAGGACACCCGGTCGATGCCCTGGATTCCGCTGACCTGGCGCTCGAGCACCTGGGTGATCCGCTCCTCGACGATCTCGGCCGAGGCGCCACGATAGGTGGTCGAGATCGACACCACGGGCGGGTCGACGCTGGGCAGCTCGCGGATCGGGATGTTCAGGAACGCGGCCAGGCCGATGACGCAGAGGATGATCGCCGCGACCGCCGCGAAGACCGGCCGCTTGACCGACAGGTCCGACAGCATCAGCCGGCCTTCCGGGCCGGTCCGGCGGCGCGCGGCGCGCCCGCGACCCTGACCGGCTGACCATCCTGGATCCGGTTCAGGCCGTCGGCGACCACCCGGTCGCCGGCCCGCAGGCCGGTGGTGATCTCGACGAAGCCGCCCTCGGTGACGCCGGTCTCGACCGCCTGCTTGCGGGCCGAGAAGCCATCGGCGCGCGGGGTGATAACGAACACGAAGGCCTGGTCGCCCTCGAACTGCACGGCCGCCTCAGGCACGGCCAGGCCCTGGCGGGCGCCGTGGGCGATCGACACACGCATCAGCATGCCCGGCTTGATGCGTCGTCCGGGATTGGGAAACTCGGCGCGGGCGGTGATGGCGCGGGTCGCCGCGTCGATGCGGCTGTCCAGCCGGGCGATGCGGCCCTGGAAGGCTTCGCTCGGCCAGGCGTCGGCGCGGGCCTGGATCGGCGCGCCCTCGGCCAGCACCGGCACGTAGCGGTCCGGCACCTCGAAATCGACCCGCACCATCGACAGATCGTCGAGGGTGACGATCGGCGCGCCGGGGCTGATGAGGGCGCCCGGGGCCACGTCGGTCAGGCCGACCACGCCGGAGAAGGGCGCCCGGATGACCCGGTCCAGCTTGCGCGCCTTGGCCGCCTCGACCCCGGCGCGGGCCGTGTCGAGCGCGGAACGGTACTGCTCGGCCGTGGCCTTCGGCGCGATCCCCTGTTCGGCCAGGGTCTTCCAGCGGATGTAGTCGCGCTCGGCCTGGGCCAGCCGCGCCTGGGCCTCGATCAGGCCGGCGTCTTCTTCACCCGCCTTGAGCTCGACCAGCACCTGGCCGCGCGACACGGTCTGGCCGTCGCGGAAGCGGACGGCGGTGACCAGCTCGCTGGTGTTGGAGGTGATGACCACCGACTCGCGGCCCTTGGCCACGCCGAGCGCCTCGATACTGTCCGCGAAGGGATGCGCGACGACGACGGCCTGGGACACGGCGGCGGCGCGCGGGCCGCCGGGGCCGCCCTTGCCCTCGGATTTCGCCGACGCCAGCTTCAGCGCCCCGCCCACCAGCATCAGCCCAAGAAAGGTCGCGGCGGCGATGAGGAAGAAATGGCGGCGGATCACGAACAACTCCCGACGCCGGCGAAGCCGGCGGCTGCTGGAGACCCATATAGGGGCATTGCCGTACGCGTAAACCCGATTGCGATGACGGACGCGTTACGGTCTGTTTCAGCGCCGCAACAATCAGAACCTGCGCCAGAGCGCCACCACCGGCCCCGCCTCGACCGGAGTCGATCGCCCGGCCACGGCCTGTCGCCATCCGGTCTGCAGGCGCCAGTCGCCGAACCGCTGCACCGCTGAAATCTCCAGCTTGATCCAGCGTGGCGCGCCCTCGGGCCCGGCATCCGCCTGACCGGCGTAGACCTGCGCCAGCACCAGCCAGCGGTGTGACGGCTCAAGGCCG
>DAORNX010000373.1:0-2929 GCA_035441225.1 Caulobacter sp. | reverse complement strand
CTCGACGGCCCGATCCCGGGCTTGAACAGGTCGAAGACGCTGACGGTCATCGTGCGCTCCGATCACCCCGGCGCAGGCGCCGGGGCTCGCGGATCAGCGGCTACTGGCGTTCAGCCGCGGTGGCGTCGCGCACCGCCTTGAACTCGGACCCCGCCTGCCATTCGGGCCAGCGGGTCGAGGTGGCGAGGTCGCGGCCCAGGTCATAGAGCAGGGTCAGGTCGGTCGCCATGCCCGACAGGTCCCAGTCGTCCGACCATTCGTCGGCCGGCTGGTGGTAGCGGTCCTTGATGTACATGTCGTTGTAGGCCTTGCCCGCGGCGACGCCGCCGACGACCAGGTCCTCGCCCGGGCCGACCGAGATGGCCGGGACGCCGCGCTTGGCGAACGGGAAGTGGTCCGAGCGGAAGAAGTGGCCGGCTTCCGGAACGGGGTCGGGCGTGAACACCCGGCCGCGCGCCTTGAGGGCCGCCACCAGATCATCCTGCAGGCTGACCTTGCCGTCTCCCGAGGTGGTGTAGTCGCGCGACGGGCCGGTCGGCGAGAAGCCATCCATGTTCAGATCGGCGACCGTCGTGGCCAGCGGATAGAGCGGATTGGCGGCGTAGTATTCGGAGCCCAGCAGGCCCTTTTCCTCGGCCGTCACGGCCAGGAAGACCACCGAGCGGTCCGGACGGGGGGCGGCGGCGTACATCCGGCCCAGCTCGAGCAGGGCGGCGACGCCCGTCGCGTTGTCGACGGCGCCATTGTAGATGGTGTCGCCGCTGGCGTCGGGCAGGCCCACGCCCAGGTGATCCCAGTGGGCGGTGTAGAACACCCGCTCGTCGGGCCGCGTGGCCCCGGGCAGCACGCCGGCGACGTTCTGCGACACGATCACCTGGTGGTCGACCTTGAAGTCGGTCGAGAAGGTCACGCCGGGCAGGGCCACGGCCTTGAAGCCGCGCTTGGCGGCCTTCTTCTTCAGGGCGTCGAAGTCCAGACCGGCCCTGCGGAAGAGATCGACGGCCACGTCGCGCTGAATCCAGGCCTCGACCGGCGGGTGAACCTCGGCCGGCTTGTCGCGGACGATGTCGAACATCGTGTTGGTGTTGGAGTTCTTCACCGTGGCCCAGCCGTAGGAGGCCGGGTCTGTCTCGTGGACGATGATCAGGGCGGCGGCCCCGAGGCGCGCGGCCTCCTCGTACTTGTAGGTCCAGCGGCCGTAGTAGGTCATGGCCTTGCCGCCGAAGTCGCCCTTGCCGGACTCGAAGTCGGGGTCGTTGATCAGCACGATCACGACCTTGCCCTTGACGTCCATGCCGGCGAAGTCGTCCCAGTTGCGCTCGGGCGCCCGCACGCCATAGCCGGCGAAGACCACCGGCAGGCCGGCGAGACTGACGCTGTCGACGTTGGTCTGGGCAGCGCGGATGGCGATCTGCTCGCCCTGGTTCAGGGCGATCGACTGGCCGCCGACCGAGAAGCTCGAGGTCACCGGACCCTTCATCTCGAAACGGCCGAGCGGAACGTCCTGGGTCCAGGCGCGCTTGCCGTCCTTCAGGTCGCCGCCGGGCTCGAGGCCCGCGGCGATCATCTGGCCGATGATCCAGGCGACGGCCTTGTCGCCGCCCGGCGTGGCCGGGCCGCGCCCCTCGAAGGCGTCCGATGACAGCACCTTGATGTCGGTGGCCAGGTGGCCCGGATTGACCACGGGGTCGGCGGCATGGGCCGCCAGCGGGATCGCGGCGACCAGGGCGGCAAGCAGAAGCTTTTTCATGAAACAGCGCTCTTGATGGCGAGGAATTGCGGGCCGGACCCTATCGCCCGAAATCGCTCACCGCAAAGCCCTAGTTCAGAGGGTCAATCCGCCGTCGACGATTATCGTCTGCCCGGTGATGTAGGCCGCCAGCGGCGAGGCGAGGAACATCACCGCCCCGGCCATGTCCTGCGGCGTGCCCAGCCGGTGCATGGGAATGCCGCGCAGGGCGCCGGCCAGACGGTCGGGATGCTCGGTGGTCACCTTGGTCAACTTGGTGTCGACCAGGCCCGGCGCCACGCCGTTGACCCGCACGCCGTCCGTCGCCCAGGCCTGGCCCAGCGTACGCGTCAGGGCCACGACACCGGCCTTGGAGGCGTTGTAGGCCGGATTGCCGCGGGTGGCGTGGTAGGCCGAGGTCGAGCTGATGGTGACGATGTTGCCGCCCGAGGCCTTGAGATCGGCGAGGAAGCGCATTGAGCAGGCCATCATGCTGTCGAGGTTGACTCCGACCACCTTGCGGAAGCCGTCCATCTCGAACTCGCCCTTGCGGTAAAGCACCGTGCCCTGGGCCAGGACCAGCACGTCGAGGCCGTCGAACGGCGAGGGCGCGGCGGTCACGGCGGCGCTGTCGGAGACGTCGACCCGGGCGAAGGCCAGGCCGGCCAGGTCCGAACCGTCCTCGGCCCTGTAGTCGGCGGCCTCGCGGGTGCCCCAGACGGCGACCTTCGCGCCGCGTTCGCGGAACGCCTGGGCGACGCCGTTGCCGATGCCGCTGGTGCCGCCGACGACCAGCACGCGCCTGCCGGTGAAATCGAGGTCGTTCATTGCGCTTGCTCCCGTTGATCTCGTGAGTGTGCCGCGCTGACGCGGGGAGAGCGCAAGACCCTGATCATTCCTCTCCGGCGCGGGACCGGACGCCGGCCCGGCTCGACCGCCGGGCGTCGATCGCCCAGCGCTCGATCGCGCCGTCATCGGAGACCACGTGCAGGGCGTCGTACAGGTTGATCGTCGGATCGCAGTGGCCGGGCTGCAGCCAGACCAGGCCGCCGGGTTTCGGCGCGTCCTCGGGCCAGGGGGCGGCCGGGTCGGCGTCGAGCGCGTCGACGGCCCTGACGAAGTCGCCACCCTTCAGCGCGGGCAGACCGGACGGGTGGATGATCATGCCGTGCTCGTCGCCCATCGGCCGCCACAGCGAAC
>DAORNX010000372.1:0-2933 GCA_035441225.1 Caulobacter sp. | reverse complement strand
TCGGCCCCGCCGGCGGGGTGCTGGGGATCGATGGCGACGCCGTGAAGATCGCCGCCGCGCGCGAGGCCGGCGCCGGTCTGGCCAACCTGGCCTTCGAGGTCGGCGACCTGACCGACCCGGACGGCGGGGCGGCCTTCGACGTGGTCTACGCCCGCTTCCTGTTGTCCCATCTGACGGATCCCGACCGGGTGGTGGCTTCGCTCGGCGGCCGGATCCGTTCCGGCGACGCCCTGATTGTCGAGGATGTCGACTTCGATGGGCATTTCGTCGACCCGCCACAGCCGGCGTTCGACCGCTATGTCCGCTGGTACCAGGAAGCCGCCGGACGGCGTGGCGCGAACCCGCGCCTCGGCCGGGAACTGCCTCGCAGGATCGTCGCCGCGGGGTTCGATATCCTCCACGCCGGCGCCGTCAGTCCGGCCGCGCTGGACGGGCCGGTCAAGCAGATCGCGCCACTGACCCTGGCGGCGATCGCCGAGCCGGTCGTGGCGGCGGGGCTGGCGTCGACCGGGGAGGTCGAGAGGACGCTCGCAGAGCTGCAGGCGGCCGCCGACGATCCCGGCGTGTTCATGAGCCTGCCCAGGGTGGTCCAGGTCATCGCGAGACGGATCTGACGCGCGCCGCGGCCGATGCGACGTCCGGCCGCCTCGGCAGACCGCAAGGATCTAGAGCAGGACGCGATTTGATGGAATCAAATCGCCCTGCTCCAGGCCTTTCGTGGTCGCGCGTTTTACCCGATTGCCGGTTCCCACTAATCGGAACGCGCTCTAGGGGATCAGCAGCGTCGATCCGGTCGTCTCGCGGCCCTCGAGGGCCTCGTGCGCCTGGCGGGTCTGGCTGAGCGGAAAGGTCTGGCCGATGTCGATCTTCACCGCGCCCGAGTTGATCACCTCGAACAGGGCGCCGGCGCTCTCGTCCAGCTCCTCGGTTGTGACGACATAGTCGAACAGCGTCGGCCGGGTCAGGAACAGCGACCCGCCGCGCGACAGGCGCAGCGGCTCGACGGCGGGCGCCGGCCCGGACGCGTTGCCGTAGCTGACCAGCATGCCCCGCCGGCCGAGACTGGCGAGGCTGCCCTCGAAGGTCGCCGCGCCGACGCCGTCGTAGACGACGCGGACGCCGGCGCCGCCGGTGATCGCCCGCACCCGGGCGGCGACGTCCTCCTCGCGGTAGAGGATGGTTTCGTCGGCCCCGAAATTCCTGGCCAGGGCGGCCTTTTCAGGCGATCCGGCCGTGCCGATGACCGTCGCGCCAAGCGCCCTGGCCCACTGGGTGAGGATGGATCCGACCCCGCCGGCGGCCGCGTGGATCAGCACCGCGTCGCCCTTTCTCACCGGGTAGCAGCGCCGCAGCAGGAACTCGGCCGTCATGCCCTTGAGCATGGCCGCGGCGGCGGTGCGGCTGTCGATGGCGGACGGCGCCTTCACGGCGCGGCCAGCCGGTACGACATGATACTCGGCGTAGGCGCCGAGGGGGCCGTTGCCGTAGGCCGCGCGATCGCCGACCGCGAAACGGGTAACGCCCTCGCCGACCGCCTCCACCGTTCCCGCGCCCTCGAGGCCGAGCACCGTCGGGAACGGGACCGGATAGAGGCCCGTGCGCTGGTAGGTGTCGATATAGTTGAGGCCCACGGCCTCCTGGCGGATGAGAATTTCCCCCGGCCCCGGCGTGGGGGTCGGCAGGTCGACGGCCTCGAGCACCTCGGGACCGCCGGCGCGGGTCGCCTGGATCGCCAGCATCAGCCGAGGTTCGCTTTGAAGAAGGCCAGGGTGCGGTCGTTGGCCTTGCCGGCGTCCGCCGCGTCGTAATGCTCGCCGCCGTGACGGGCGAAGGCGTGGTCACGCCCGGGGTAGTCGTGGATCGTGATCAACGGGTTGCCGTCGAGCGCCGCGTGGATCGCCGCCTGGGCCTCCTTCGGCACAAAGCCGTCCTCGCCGGCGATGTGCATGAGCAGGGGCTTTTTGATCGTCGCCGCCTCGGCGGTCAGGGCGTCGAGGCCGACGCCGTAGTAGGAGACCGAGGCGTCGACATCGGTGCGGGCGGCGGTCAGATAGGCCATCTTGCCGCCCAGGCAGTAGCCGACGGCCCCGACCTTGCCGTTGCAGCCCCGGTCGGCGCGGACGGCGGCGATCGTCGCGGCGATATCGGCGACGCCCTTCTCGGCGTCGAACAGGCCGAACAGTTCGAAGGCACGATCCCATTCGGCCTTGGTCCGGTCGGTGATGTCGATGCCCGGCTCGATGCGCCAGAACAGGTCGGGGCAGATGGCCAGGTAGCCCTGGGCCGCCAGCCAGTCGGTGGTCTCGCGCATCACCGCGTTGACCCCGAAGATCTCCTGGATAACGACCACCGCCGGCGCCGTGGCCGCGGCCGGCCGGGCCACATAGGCCGAAAACTCGCCATCCGGCGTCTTGATGGTCAGGCGTTCTCCGCTCATCGTCCTGGTCTCCCGTCGCTGTCCGCGGCGTGTTAACGCGGCAGGGCCCCGCTCGCCCACAATAAAGTTGGGTCGCGCGCCATCAAGGAAGACCCATGAAGGTCACGATCAACATCGAATGCGATCCCGTGGAGGCCCGCACCTTCCTCGGCCTGCCCGACGTCAGCGGGCTCAACGACCATCTGGTCGAGGAGATGAAGAAGCGCATGGAGGCCAACATGGCCGCGCTGGCGCCGGATGAGCTGATGAAGAGCTGGATGAGTTTCGGCACCGGCGCGACCGAACAGTTCCGCAAGCTGATGACCGCCGCCACCGCCGGGGCCGGCTTCGGGACCAAGCCGCCGGAATGACGGACACCATCTTCGCCCCGGCGACGGCGCCCGGGCGCGCGGCTCTCGCCGTGGTGCGGATCTCGGGACCGGAGACCGGCGACCTGCTGGAGAAACTCGCCGGCGGCCGGCCGGCGCCGCGCCGGGCCTCGCTGCGGCGGCTGACC
>DAORNX010000371.1:1168-2972 GCA_035441225.1 Caulobacter sp. | reverse complement strand
TGAAGGGCGTCAGCGCCGAAGCGGCCTGGGCCGAAGCCAACGCCCGGCTGGACGCGGTGATGGCCGACCTGCGCCTCCCCCTGCCCGCGCCGGCGCCGGAAGGCGCGCCCGGCCCGGACGTTTTCGAGACCAGGGTCAGTCGCGCGGCCTACGCCGATATCGTCGGCAAGGCCAAGGCCTACATCCGCGCCGGCGACATCTTCCAGGTCGTGCCGAGCCACCGCTTTCGCGCGCCGTTCAAGGCCGGCGACGCGTTCCAGATCGTGCCCTCGCAGCGATTCTCGATGCCCTTCAAGCTGCCGCCGCTCGCGCTCTATCGCGCGCTCCGGCGCATCAACCCGTCGCCGTTCCTGATCTACTTCGACTTCGGCGGCTTCTCCATCGTGGGCTCCAGCCCGGAGATCCTCGTGCGGCTGCGCGACGGCAAGATCACCATCCGGCCGATCGCCGGCACCCGGCCGCGCGGGGCCACCCCCGAGCAGGACGCGGCGCTCGAGGCCGAGCTGCTGGCCGATCCCAAGGAGCGGGCCGAGCACCTGATGCTGCTGGACCTGGGCCGCAACGATGTGGGCCGGGTGGCCCGCCTGCGCGAGCCGGGCCGCAACGAACCGGCGAAGGCCTCGCGCGGCCCGGCGGTGCGGGTGACCGAGAGCTTCGTCATCGAGCGCTACAGCCACGTGATGCACATCGTCTCCAACGTCGAGGGCGACGCGCCCGAGGGGCTGGACCCGGTCGACGTGCTGATGGCCGCCCTGCCCGCCGGCACCCTGTCCGGCGCGCCCAAGGTGCGGGCGATGGAGATCATCGACGAACTGGAGATCGAGAAGCGCGGCCTCGGCTACGCCGGGGCGGTCGGCTACTTCGGCGCCGACGGCTCGGTCGACACCTGCATCGTGCTGCGCACGGCCCTGGTCAAGGACGGGACGATGTACGTCCAGGCCGGCGGCGGGGTTGTCGCCGACAGCGACCCGGACGCCGAGTACGACGAGACCCTGCACAAGTCGAACGCGTTGCGCCGCGCGGCGGCGGAGGCCTGGCGGTTCGGGTAGGAGGTCCTTTCATGATCCCGGCCCGCCTCCTCGCTGTATGCGTCAGCGCCCTGATCGCCGGCTCTGCGGTTGCTCAGACCGCCCCCGAGCCCGCGCCTCCACCGGGCGCGCGCTTCATCGCCAAGCCGAAATGGAAGCGCCTGCCCTCAGGCGGCGACATCGCTGGACAAGTCTCACGCCCGACCGCAGGGGCGAAGATCGGCGGGGCTGTCGTGATCGAATGCATCGTGGGCGCCGGGGGGCGCCTCGTGGACTGCAAGGTGCTGGCCGAGCGCCCTGAAGGGCAGGGCTTCGGCGAGGCCGGCCTGAGGCTGACGAGCAAGTTCGTTATGGCGCCTCGAGACAAGGACGGGCTCCCGACCGAGGGTGGCTTTGTCCGGATCCCGCTGAGTTTCTTTCCGACGCATTAGGCGCTCGACCTCCCCCCGCGGCCCGCCTGTCCAGGGACAGGCCTGCCGGAAGGGACGGACCCGGGGAACCGAGACCGCCGGTCGCCGCGCTGGCGGCCCCGATCGCGGGCTGAAGGCCACCGCCCGGCGCTAGTTGTTCTCGTTGGCCGACACGACCCCGGCGCTCGCGGGCGCGGGCTCCAGCGCCAGTTTGCTCGTGGTCACCGGCGGGGCCATGACCATGGCAACGGCGAAGCCGAGCGCCGCGATCGCCGCGAACAGGGCCGCGCCCAGGGCGCCCATCAGGCCGTCCGGCTCCAGCGGCGGCTTGAGCAGCCCCCTGGCGTAGGCCAGGGCCTCGCGGTC
>DAORNX010000371.1:0-1141 GCA_035441225.1 Caulobacter sp. | reverse complement strand
GAAGCGCGGCGGCCTCTGGCGCAAACCGCGTTTCCCCTCCCCCGTCATCGTCGGACTTGTTCCGACGACCCAAGGCCTAGTTGATTGATGGGATTTGCGGTGGGCGCCGCGCCACGGACGGTCCGCACTGAGCGCATGGGTCGTCGGAACAGGTCCGACGATGACGGAGGTTTGGGGTGGCGGTTTATCATTGGGGCGATGACGGTTGCGGGGAAAGGCATTAGAAGCAGAGCGCCATGATCCTCGTCATCGATAACTACGACAGCTTTACCTACAATCTCGTTCACTACCTGAACGAGCTGGGGGCGGAGACGGTCGTCTATCGCAACGACGCGCTGACGGTTCAGGAAGCCCTCGGCCTCAGGCCGGAAGCCGTGCTGCTGTCGCCGGGGCCGTGCGCGCCGGACCAGGCGGGGATCTGCCTGCCGTTGCTGCGCGGCGCGCCGGAGGACCTGCCGATCCTCGGCGTCTGCCTGGGCCACCAGGCCATCGGCCAGGCCTACGGCGGCGAGGTCGTGCGGGCCAAGGCGATCATGCACGGCAAGACCAGCCCGATCCATCACACCGACAAGGGGCTGTTCAAGGGCATGCCCAACCCGTTCACGGCCGCGCGCTATCACAGCCTGTCGGTGCCGAGGGAGACCCTGCCCGAGGTGCTGGAGGTGACCGCCTGGACCGACGACGGCGAGATCATGGGCTTCCAGCATCGGACGCGGCCGGTGTTCGGCGTGCAGTTCCACCCCGAGTCCATCGCCACCGAGGGCGGCCACCACCTGCTGGCCAATTTCCTCGATCTGGCCGGCGTGAAGCGCGTCGAGACGGCCTGAGCGACGTGTCCGACGCCTTCAAGCCCCTGCTGAGCCGTCTGGCGGACGGCGCGACCCTGTCGGAAGCCGACGCCGAGTCCTTCTTCAGCGCCTGCCTGCGCGGCGAGCCGACCCCGGCCCAGGTGGCCGCGGCGGTCACGGCCATCCGCCTGCGCGGCGAAACCGTCGGCGAGATCGTCGCCTGCGCCCGGGCCATGCGCCGGGCGGCGGTCAACCTGGACCTGCCCTACGAGACCGTCGACGTCTGCGGCACCGGCGGCGACGGCCTGCACACCCTGAACATCTCCACCGCCACCGCCTTCGTGGCGGCCGGC
>DAORNX010000370.1:0-2973 GCA_035441225.1 Caulobacter sp. | reverse complement strand
TGATCGGCCGCGACGAGGAAATCCGCCGCACCATCCAGGTACTGAGCCGCCGGACCAAGAACAACCCCGTGCTGATCGGCGAGCCGGGCGTTGGCAAGACCGCCATCGTCGAGGGCCTGGCCCTGCGCATCGTCAACGGCGACGTGCCCGAGAGCCTGAAGGACAAGAAGCTGCTGTCACTCGACATGGGCAGCCTGATCGCCGGTGCGAAGTATCGCGGCGAGTTCGAGGAGCGGCTGAAGGCCGTGCTCGGCGAGGTCACGGCCGCCGAGGGCAGCATCATCCTGTTCATCGACGAGATGCACACCCTGGTCGGCGCCGGGAAGAGCGACGGGGCGATGGACGCCTCCAACCTGCTCAAGCCGGCCCTGGCCCGCGGCGAGCTGCACTGCGTCGGCGCCACCACGCTCGACGAGTACCGCAAGCACGTCGAGAAGGACGCGGCGCTCGCCCGTCGCTTCCAGCCCGTGTTCGTCGGCGAGCCGACGGTCGAGGACACCGTCTCAATCCTGCGCGGCTTGAAGGAGAAGTACGAGCTGCACCACGGGGTGCGGATCAGCGACAGCGCCATCGTCGCGGCCGCCACCCTGTCCAACCGCTACATCGCCGACCGCTTCCTGCCGGACAAGGCCATCGACCTGATGGACGAGGCGGCCAGCCGCGTGCGCATGGCCGTCGACTCCAAGCCCGAGGAGCTGGACGAGATCGACCGTCGGCTGGTCATGCTGAAGATCGAGCGCGAGGCCCTGAAGAAGGAGACCGACGCGGCCTCGCGGCAGCGGCTGGAGAACCTCGAGACCGAGATCGACGACCTGCAGTTCCAGTCCGACGAGATGACCGCCCGCTGGAAGTCGGAGAAGGAAAAGGTCGGCAGCGCCGCCCAGGTGCGCGAGGCGCTCGAGCGGCTGCGCGCGGAACTGGCCGCCGCCCAGCGTCGCGGCGACCTGCAGCGGGCGTCGGAGATCGCCTATGGCGAGATCCCGCAGATCGAGAAGCGCCTGGCCGAGGAAGACGGCAAGGCCGCCGAAAACCCGCTGAGCCCCGAGGTGGTCGACGCCGAGCAGATCGCCGCCGTGGTCAGCCGCTGGACCGGCGTGCCCGTCGACAAGATGCTCGAGAGCGAGCGCGAGAAGCTGCTCAAGATGGAGGACGCCCTGCGTGGCCGCGTGGTTGGGCAGGAAGAGGCGCTGGTCGCCGTGTCCGACGCCGTGCGCCGCGCCCGCGCCGGGCTGCAGGATCCCGGCCGGCCGATCGGCAGCTTCCTGTTCCTCGGCCCGACGGGCGTGGGCAAGACCGAGCTGACCAAGGCGCTGGCCGAATTCATGTTCGACGACGAGGCGGCGATCACCCGGCTCGACATGAGCGAGTACATGGAGAAGCACTCGGTCAGCCGCATGATCGGGGCCCCTCCCGGCTATGTCGGCTATGACGAGGGCGGCGCCCTGACCGAGGCCGTGCGCCGCCGGCCCTACCAGGTGGTGCTGTTCGACGAGGTCGAGAAGGCCCATCCGGACGTGTTCAACATCCTGCTGCAGGTGCTCGACGACGGGCGGCTGACCGACGGCCAGGGCCGCACGGTCGACTTCCGCAACACCGTGATCATCCTGACCAGCAACATGGGCAGCGAATTCCTCGCCGGGCTCGACGAGGGCCAGGACGTGGAGGTCGTGCGGCCGCAGGTGATGGAGGTGGTCCGGCGGAGCTTCCGTCCCGAGTTCCTCAACCGCCTGGACGAGATCATCCTGTTCAAGCGGCTGGGCCGCGGGGAGATGGACAACATCGTCAGGATCCAGCTGCAGCGGGTCGAGAAGCTGCTGGCCGACCGCCGCATGAGCATCGCCCTCGACAGCGCCGCCACCCACTGGCTGGCCGAACGCGGCTACGACCCGGTCTACGGGGCCCGGCCGCTGAAGCGGGTGATCCAGAAGGAGCTGATGGATCCTATCGCGCGCAAGCTGCTGGCCGGGGATATGGCGGACGGCAGCGTGATCGAGGTGTCAGCGGACGCGGACGGCCTGGTGATCGGGAAGGCAAGGGTGCATTAAGGCCCTCCTTCTCCCCTTGCGGGAGAAGGTGGCCCGCGAAGCGGGTCGGATGAGGGGTCCAACGGACCCGCAAACGACCCAATTCCCCGCCCTCTTCACCCAGAAGGGCAATCGCGCTAGGTTGCACGCATGCCGTGCGATTCCGCTAGACTCGCCTTCGCGAAACGCATGCGCCGTGCGCCGACGCTAAACGAGCGCGCGTTGTGGAAACTGTTGCGCAACCGGCGCCTCGATGGCCTCAAGTTTCGACGACAGGTCCCGATCGGGCGATACATCGTCGATTTTCTTTGCCTGCGGCATCGGCTGATCGTCGAGGCCGATGGTCCCACTCACGATGACAGCCTGCGTGATCAGGAACGTGATGCCTGGCTCGCGGGTCAGGGCTTTCACGTCATGCGGTTTGCCAATGCCGAGATTGAAAGGTGGCCGAGCCGGGTGCTTGACGCCATTTGCGCGGCGGTCGCAGCGCCGCCGGCCGATGATCGCGGTGGGCCCCCTCATCCGTCAGGCTTCGCCTGACACCTTCTCCCGCAAGGGGAGAAGGGGAATCACCCCTCGTCAAACGGCGGGGGCAGCCTTCCGCTCCTGAACAGGATCGTCGGGGTCTCGTCGAAGTCGCCCATTTCCATGTCGCCGGTGGCGCTGAAGGCGATCACGCCCAGCCGCAGGGGGGCCAGGCGTTCGGCGCGGCGCATCGCCTCCTCGGCCGTCTTGCAGACTACCGCCTGCTCCGACTTCAGGGCCTTGCCGCGGCCGGCGATGAAGGCCTGGACGAGGTGGACGGTCTGGACGGCCATGGGGAGCTCCGGGTACGCGGACGCCCGGCGCGGTCGCGACGGCCTGGGTGGCACCCGCGGCCGAGTCGGCGGGCGCCCTTTCGGCCGCCTCAGAGCCCCTTCCCCATCCGCAGCAGCGGCACCGGCTCGCC
>DAORNX010000369.1:1970-2973 GCA_035441225.1 Caulobacter sp. | reverse complement strand
CGGCCGGTGACATTGCCGGCCAGGGCCAGCGACCCTGCGGTGGTCGCCATCGGGTCGAGGGTCTCGATGTTGTCCTTGATCAGGATCGGCATGCCGAAGAGGGGGGTCCCGCGCCGCCCGTCCGCCGCCGCCGCGTCGGCCCGGAACCCCAGGTCGGCGGCGCGGGCGTCAGTCAGGGCGTTCGGGTTGACCGCGATGATCGCGCGAAGCTTCGGATCGAGCTCCCGGCTCCGCACGATGTAGGCGCTGGCCAGGCTCTCGTAGCTTGCCTCGCCCGCTTCGACCCGCACCTGCAGCTCGGCCATCGAGGCGTTGGCCACATCCGGCAGGGGCGGCGGCATGGCCAGGGCCGACGTGGCGAACGCGGCGGTCAGGGCAGGGACGGCGAGACGGCGCATGGGACGGCTCCTCAAGACGTGACGCTACGCGAACTCACTGAGGCGAACACGATCAATCTCAGCCTGAATCACCGCCACTCGAGCAGGTGGCGTCATTTCGTGTCTCAGCGCGATGTCAAACCACCGCAGAGATTCATCGGTATCCTTTGCATAGGCAAAGACAACTCCGAGTGCGCGAGCGGCTATGTGCGGCTCAACGCCCCCTTCAAAGCGCGCCTCAAGGTAGGCGCGTGCTTGTTCGCCGAAGGCGCGGAACACTGTCCTTGAGGCCTCAAGGTAGGGAAAGCCTGCAGCGATTAGGAAGGCGGAATCCAAATCGCCACGTCTCCGATAGGTCGAGATGGCGGCATCAAAGGCTTGGAACGGAAGGCCCTTCCCGTCCCCGAGCGCCCAATTCAGGATTGGCCGCGCGGCATATTGGCGGCACAGTCGAGCGAATGCTGCCTGGTAGAACGTTGTGCCGGCGCGACTTTCAGCCCGCAGAACATCTCTCAATTCGGTGGCCTGCTCGATTGTCTCGAGGCGACTTGCGATCGACGAGGCCACGAACACATTGGGCTTTTCGCCAGCCGCTATCATCTCGTCGAAGACGGCCCGAGCGGCGG
>DAORNX010000369.1:0-1870 GCA_035441225.1 Caulobacter sp. | reverse complement strand
GGTGCTGAAGGTTACGACATTGGGCTTTTCGCCAGCCGCTATCATCTCGTCGAAGACGGCCCGAGCGGCGGGGTAGTCGGGGGCCCGGGCGATGAGGGTGCTGAAGGTTACGACATTGGGCTTTTCGCCAGCCGCTATCATCTCGTCGAAGGCGGCCCGAGCTGCGGGGTAGTCGGGGGCCTGGGCGATTAGAATCGCAAAGGAATATACGTCCGGGGCGATGCTCGTCGACAGGTTGTCAATCTGGGACCGTGTTACGCTGAAGTCTCGTTGTTGAGCACAGTACTTGTTGACGGCAATTCGAAGGTTCCTCGCATACTGGCGAGCCGATTCCGGATCGTTGGCTGAGGCCCTTTGGAAGGCTTGCCGGTACAGGTCGGCGGCTCTTTTGAGGTCGCCTTGGCTAGCGAAAAGCGACGCTAGGGTCGCTTGAGTATGGGCACGGGAAAGTGTGACAGTCTCGGCCTTCGCTTGGGCATCCCGAGCATCGGCCAGCGCTCGTGCTTCCTCACGTGCCTCGAGTTCCTCGGCAAGCTGCATGAAGGCGAGAGCCCCCGCGATATCATTGCGTGACATGGCCTCTTTCGCGGCGAGTCGCGGCGCTTCTGCGGCGGGCGCGACGTTGCTTGCCGCAGTAATCTCCTCCATCTCCTGTTTCGGCGACGGTAGTTTCTGCTTGGCAAGCAGGTCAGCAATGATCGCGAGCGGGCTCTCGGGGCCCAGCTGTTGGCCGAGGACCTCGCCGATGTACGCCTTGAGTTCTTCCTGCTTCGCCAAGCGATCCGCCGCCGCGGCGTCGAAGCCATCCCGAACCTCCGCCAGCGTGATCTCCGCCAGCGTCAGGCCAGCCTGTTCCCTGAAAAGTTGGCAGCTCGTCCGGGCCGCCTTGAAGGCGCGGCCAAGGACGTCCAAGGCCAAATCGTAACGGAAGCCGGGGGCGGCGAAGCTCGGGTCGGCGCGGATCACGCTCCGCAGCGCCAGAGCCGTCAGACCTTCGACGACGTTGGCCGTGTCCTGGAGCGCGCCTTCAAGGCTGTCCGCCGTGAAGAGACCGTTCCGGTCGAGTGCTGCCTTCAAGGCGTCGCGCGCCTCCTGCGTGGCCTTTTCGTCGGCTTCACCGCTGAGTACCAACTCCTTTGGGAAAGTCTTGAAGGCGGCCGTCACCGCCTTCTCGCACTCGGGCTTGTCCTTGAAGAGCTTGGCGAGAGCGGTCGCGCCAACCACCGATGCCATGCCGATCACCGGCGTGGTCAGCAGCGGCAAGGCCGTAGCCCCCGCCGCCAACGCGCAGCAGCCGACCGCCAGCGTGGCGGCCGACCTGATGAACGGTTCGGTCAGGATGACCTTTGGCATGACTGGAACTGATGCTCCCGCAACCGACGGGAGAAATATGGTTGACGCAAACCGTTCGCGCCAGTGTCCTTACTTCGGCGCGCAGGCGCTCCTGTCGCCGGCCTTGCAGGCGGCCACCTGGGCCTGCCATGCGGACTGTGTGGGATCTCCATCAAGGCGGCGGATGGCGACGGGGGCAAGTCCCGCGTCGCGACCTGATCCTGATCATTGTGTCCCGGCGAGTCCCGCTATAACCGACGGGCGCGATGACGGGGTGGCCGAAGGACAGAGTCCGCTGGGGGCGGAGCGCATGGGCGATGGTCGCCCTGGCGGTCGCCCTGCGCCTGACCGTCCTGCCCGGCTACATGATCGCGACGCCCTCCGGCGGCGACGCGGCGGTGGTGATGTGCACGGCCGACGGCGCGGTCGTCCGGACGGTCGTTCCGGCCGGAACCCCGTCGGCGCCCGACGAGCATCGCGACGAGCATCCGGGCAAGACCTCGGTCTGCCCCTTCGCCTCGGCCGGCGTCTCCCTGGG
>DAORNX010000368.1:0-2976 GCA_035441225.1 Caulobacter sp. | reverse complement strand
GCACCCTGTCGCTGGCCGGCATCTCCGGCGGCCGCGGCATGATCAGCCAGGGCCGGGCCTTCAGCGCCCTGAAGGAGGACACCTCGATGGAGGGGGTCGCCGGGGCGGCGCTCTGGCTGCTGTCGGATCTCGGCCGCTCGACGACCGGTGAGGTGGTTCACGTCGATGCGGGCTTCCACATGATCGGTCTGCCGGACGGAGATCTCGCCGAGGGCTGACCGCCGGCCCCGCGCTTCAGGGCGCGTAGGCCCGCATGAAGACCCGCACCGCCTCGGCGGCGATCGCCTCGACCTCGTGCTCGGTCAGGTCGGGCGCGATGTTGAGCAGCGCCTTGGTCTGGCGGTGGCCCAGGACCATGCCGCCGAAGAACTCCGCCGCCTGCATGGGATCGCCGATGCGCAGACGGCCGGCCAGGGTCTCGACCTCGAGAAACCGGGCCAGCTGCGCCCGGGAGTGCTTGGGTCCGGCCTCGAACACCTCACGGGCCAGCTCGGGCATCTCGCCGGCGCCTTGGATGGTCACGCGCATCAGGGCGTAGCTGCGGTTGTTGACCACCGACAGCAGGGTGCGGGCATAGGCCGTCAGGGTCTCTTCGGGGCGGTCCTCGGCGCCCGCTTCGCGCAGGGGGGCGGTGATGCTGTTGACGCGGCGCTCGACCAGCGCCCGGACCAGGTCGGCCTTGCATCCATAGTGGTTGTAGACGGTCTGCTTGGACACGCCGGCGCGGCGGGCGATCTCCTCCATCGGCGCCGACAGGCCGCGCTCGCCGAGGACCTCGGAGGCCGCGTCGAGAATGGCCTCGCTCTTGACGGCGTCGATCTGTCCGACAAGTCGGGGCATGTCAGTGATCCTCGATCGGCGTCAGCGCGCGGCCGCCGGGCGGCACCTTTCCCGGCTTGGCCAGAATGGACAGCAGGGCCGCGATCATCGCGCAGACGGCCATGAAGGCGAAGACGTCGCCGAAGGCCAGAATCTGGGCCTTCTGGGAAATCATGTAGTGCATGGCCTTGTAGGCGGCGCCCTCCGGATCGGAGACTCCGAGCTGCTGGAAGCGGGCGGTCAGTCCGGCCAGCATCGCCTGGCCTTCGATGCTGCTCCGGTCCATGCGCGAGACCAGGTCATTCATGTGCACCGCGCCCTGGGACGTCAGGGTGCTGGCGATGATCGCCATGCCGATGGCGCCGGCGGTGTTGCGCGCCAGGTTGAGCAGGCCCGAGGCGTCCTTGATCAGGTGAAGCGGCAGGGTGCTCATGGTCATCTGGGTCGAGGCGATCATGGCCACCATCACCCCCACGCCCCGGAAGGCCTGCAGGGCGGCGAACTCGGCGAAACCCCATTCGCCGTTTATGTCGTGGCCCAACCACATGCCCCAGGCGACCATGCCGTAGCCAATGACGATGGGAATGCGCGGGTCGACCGCCCGCACCCAGCGTCCGGCCAGCGGGCCGGTGATGAACATGGAAATCCCGGACACCAGCATGGTGGTGCCGACCTCGGACGCCGAAAAGCCGCGGATCCGGCCCAGGTAGATCGGCAGCACGAAGGTGCCGCCATAGAGGGCCAGACCCGACGTCGCGCCCATCACCAGACCGAGGGCGAAGTTGCGGTCGGCGATCGCCTTCAGCTGCACGATCGGCTGGAAATAGGTCAGCTGTCGCCAGACGAAGATGACGCCGGTGACCGAGGCCAGAACCGTCAGCCAGAGGATGGCGGTATCCTGGAACCAGTTGTCCTTGGCGCCCTCCTCGACGACGTACTGCATGCTCATCAGGAAAATGGCCATCATGGCCAGGCCGAACCAGTCGAAGTTCTGCGCCAGTCGCCGGTCGCCCTTGTCGAAATTGCCGTAGCGCCCGACCAGGAACAGGCTCAGCAGGCCGGGCACGACGTTGATGAAGAACAGCCAGCGCCAGTTCAGCCAGTCGGTCAGGTGGCCGCCCAGGGTCGGGCCGACGGTCGGCGCCAGGGTGACGATCATCCCGGTGACGACGTTGGCGGTCACCCGCCGCTCCGGCGGGAAGGCGCTGAAGGCGGTGGCGAACACCGTCGGCACCATGGCTCCGCCGACGAAACCCTGCAGGGCGCGGCAGACGATCATCATGTCGATGTTGGTCGAGCAGCCGGCCAGCACGCTCATGATCAGAAAACCGCCGCAGCTGGCCATGAACACCCGCTGGGTGCCCCACAACCGGGCCAGATAGGCCGACAGCGGGATCATCACCACTTCGGGGATCAGGTAGGCGGTCTGGATCCAGCTGATCTGGTCGGCGCTGGCCTCGATCCCGGCCTGGATCTGCGGCAGGGAGGCGGCGACGATCTGGATGTCGAGGATGGCCATGAACTGGCCGATCGCCATGCCCCCGAAGCCGAGGAACAGCATCAGCCAGTTGACCTGCGGCTCCGCCGTCTCCCGGGCGGGCGGCGCGGCCGGGCCGGTGAGGACCGCGGCGGTCATGGTTCTAGCGCGACTCGCCGGTGCGGGCGTACTGCGCCGGAGCCTGGCCGGACTCGGCGAAGCTCTGGCCAGTGCGGCCGCGGACGTCGACCTTGACCTCCACCGACAGGCCGGGGCGCAGGGCCGAGGCCAGGGACTCGCCCTCCTCGACGGCGATCCGCACCGGAATCCGCTGGGCGATCTTGGTGAAGTTGCCCACGGCGTTCTCCACCGGGATCAGGGCGAACTCGGCGCCGGTGGCCGGGGCGAAGCTCTGCACCCGACCCTTGATGGTCTGGCCGCCGAAGGCGTCGGCCTTGATTTCGACCGGCTGGCCGATGCGCAGGCGGGCCAGCTGGGTTTCCTTGAAATTGGCCACGATGAAGGCCTTGCCCAGGGGCACCACGCTCATCAGCGTCACCCCGGGCTGGACCAGCTGGCCGGGACGGACCGACCGGGCGCCGACCACGCCGGCGGCCGGGGCCCTGATCACGGTGCGTTCCAGGTCGAGACGGGCCTGCTGCACGGCGGCGCGGGCGGCG
>DAORNX010000367.1:0-2993 GCA_035441225.1 Caulobacter sp. | reverse complement strand
CGCGCCGGCGCCGGCAGCCCGGCGTCCGGCCGCGCCGCGCCGCTACCGGGTCGAGACCTATCCGGCGCCGGAGCTGTGGCCCGAGGGCGGCTTCACGCTCGACAAGGCGCTGGTCTACGCCCTGGTGTGGAAGGAAAGCGGGTTCAACCCGTTCGCCGTGTCCGGCGCGGGCGCCATGGGCCTGATGCAGGTGCGGCCGGTGGCCGCCGCCCGCGCGGCCGGTGACGACAAGCTGCTGGTCAATCCCCTGCCCCTGCTGGACGCCCCGACCAACCTGCGGGTCGGCCAGGACTACTTCACCTGGCTGATGGAACGGGCCCTCGGCGGCGGGCCAGAGGCCTACGACCTGCTGCGGGCGGTCGCGGCCTACAACGCCGGGGCCGGCACCGTGCTCAACACGCTCAAGAAGATCGGCCCGGGGGCCGACAGCCTGCTGGTGATGGAGAGCCTGCCGGCGCTGGAGACCCGCGACTACGTCGAGAAGGTCTCCGTCGCCTACTGGACCTACAGGCGCCGCTTCGGCGGCGAGACCCGCACCCTCGACGCGGTCGCCCGGGGCGATGCGATCATCGACATCCGGCTGGACCGGTAAGGCCTTCGCCTTCTCCCGTCCGAGAGCTCAGGAAATCGGACAGGCCCTGCTGTCCAGCCGGCGAAGCCGGCCCAGTGGCTTGCCGAACCGGTCCTTGCGGGTCAGCACCGCCCGCCGGTCGCCGAGGCGCGGCGGCCACCATGGCGCCGAAGGGAACCGGGCCCCTCGCCCGCCCGACGTCTGGACATGCGCGGCCGCCCGCGCATCCCAGCCGGCCTCCAGCCGCAGATCCGCGGGCAGCAGCAGCAGCCAGTCGCTCTTAGCCGCCGCCACGGCCGCGGCCAGGCTGTCCGCCCGTTTGGCGCCGGCATCCTCGATGATCTCAAGCGTCGCGTCCGTCGAGCCGCCATCGACGACGATCACCTCGGTGACGATCGCGTCGACCGCCGCCGGCACCAGGGCGCCCAGGCAGGCCGGCAGGGTCGCGGCGTTGTTCAGGGTCTGGACGATGACGGAGATCATCGGGCTATGGAGCCCGCGTCCCCGCCCGGGTCAATCCTCGACCAAGACCTTCAGCCGCGCCAGCGCCTGATCCCACTGCGCCGAGACCGATCGCAGGTAGGCGTCGGCCTCGACTACCGGCTCGGGCCGGTAGCTGAAGCGACTCTCACGGCCGACCCTCAGGCTGGCGACCAGGCCCGCGCTTTCCAGCACATGCAGGTGCTTGGTCACCGCCTGCCGGGTCAGACGGGTGTCCTGCGACAGCCGGGCGATCGACAACGGGGCTCCGCCGCTCAGCCGGCGCAGCAACGTCAGCCGTGTCGGATCACCGAGCGCCGCGAAGACCCGCGCCGGACCGACGGCGGGGCGCTCAGCGTTCAACATGGGCCCGGATGTTCTCCACCTGGGCGGTCCAGCCGCCGGAATTGCGCAGGAAGGCCTCGTCGCGCCGTTCGGCCGGCAGGGCGTCGAACCCGGACTCGCAGATCGTCAGTCGCACGCCGTCGGCCAGAGCTTCCAGCCGGAACTCGACCAGGGTCGGCGGCTCGGAGTCATAGTCGACGTCGGCATCCACGGCGTAGGGATGCCAGGTGAAGGCAAACAGGGTCGGCTCGTCCATCCGCACCACGGTGGCCTTCCAGACAAGATGCTCGTAGCCGGGATGGGTGACACGGCCGCGGACTTCCTCGCCCGCCACGAACGGACCGTCCAGATCGACGCGGAACCAGGCGCCGAACTCGGCCGAGTCGGTCAGGGCGCGCCAGACCCGGGCGACCGACGCCTTCAGGTCGATGGACTTTTCGATACGGTCGGACATTTCAGCAACCTCCTGGTTGTCCTTCCGTAGCGTGGCTGCGGTAATACCGCAACCCAATGGTTGCGAATTGCCGGCCTCAATGTTCTTGTTTTGTTTCATCCGGGCGCGTAGCCTCACCGGATGACCGCATCCGCTCCCTCGAAGCCGCCCGCGCGCGGCCGTGGCGCGCGCAGCAACGCCACCAGCCGCTTCGTCTCGGCCAGGCGCGAGGACTTCGATGACGGCTGGACCCCCGATGATCCCCAGCCGGTCCAGCTGAAGACGGTGGTTCTGCCCGACAAGGCCAGGACCATCATCACCCGCAACGCCAGCCCGGACATCCATTTCGACCGCTCGATCAACCCCTATCGCGGCTGCGAGCACGGCTGCATCTACTGCTTCGCACGCCCCAACCACGCCTACCTGGGCCTGTCGCCCGGGCTCGATTTCGAGACGCGGCTGTTCTTCAAGCCCGAGGCCGCGCGGCTGCTGACCGCCGAACTGTCGCGCAAGACCTATGCGCCCCGGTCCATCCAGATCGGCGCCGACACCGACCCCTATCAGCCGCTGGAGCGGAAGCTGCGCGTCACCCGGCAGGTGCTGGAGGTGCTGCAGCGGTTCAACCACCCCCTGACGATCATCACCAAGTCCAACCTGATCACCCGCGACATCGACATCCTCGGCGAAATGGGCCGGGCGGGACTGGCCCGGGCGGCTGTCTCGATCACCACCCTCGACCGCAAGCTGGCCCGTAGCATGGAGCCGCGCGCCGCCACGCCGCAGCGACGACTGGACGCCGTGCGGCAACTGACAGCCGCCGGCTGCCCGGTGACGGTGATGTTCGCGCCGGTCATCCCCGGCCTCAACGATCCTGAACTCGAACAGGTGCTGGAGGCCTCCGCCGAAGCCGGCGCGACCGCGGCGGGCTATGTCATGGTGCGGCTGCCGCTGGAGATCACCGACCTCGTCCAGGAATGGCTCAGGACCGACTATCCTGACCGGGCCGACAGGGTCATGTCGCTGGTCCGCCAGATGCGGCGGGGCAAGACCTACACGTCCGAATTCGGCGTCCGCGGCCGGGGCGAAGGGCCGCTGGCCGACCTCGTCGCAGCCCGCTTCAGGGCCGCCCGCAAGCGCTACGGCCTGGACCGGCCGCGCGAGCCG
>DAORNX010000366.1:0-3033 GCA_035441225.1 Caulobacter sp. | reverse complement strand
CCAGGCGTCGGTCGGCGGCGGGGCGGGCGACGTCGCCTCGGCGCAGCGGGCGCTCTCGACGCTCGGCTACTACCGCGGACCGCAGGATGGCGTTCCCTCCCAGGGCCTGAAGGGCGCCATCGCCGCCTTCCAGCGCGACCAGGGCATTCCGGCCAGCGGCGCGCTCGACGCCCAGACGATCCAGAAGCTGTCGACCTACGCCCGGTGATCCGGGCGCGGCGCCGGGCGGGGGTTTCCGGCTACAACCGCCCGGCCGAAAGGCATAGGTAGGACGTGGACCTCTACCTTCCCATCGCCGAGATGAGCGTCAACGCGCCGCTGCTGATCGCGCTGGGCGCCGTGGTCGGCTTCATTTCCGGCCTGTTCGGCATCGGCGGCGGATTTCTCATGACGCCGGTGCTGGTGTTCATGGGCATTCCGCCGGCGGTCGCGGTGGCCAGCCTGTCCAGCCACGTGGCCGCCTCGTCCTTCTCCAGCGTCACGGCCTACAGCCGCCGGCGGATGGTCGATTTCCGCATGGGCGGCATCCTCGCCGGCGGCGGGGTGGTGGGCGCCTTCGCGGGGGTCGAAGCCTTCCGCGTCCTGCGACTGCTGGGTCAGGCCGACCTGGTGGTGGCGGTCTCCTACCTGCTGTTCCTCGGCGTGATCGGCGGCCTGATGCTGTGGGAGTCGCTGGGAACCATCCTGCGCCGTCGCCGCGGGGAACCGCCGCCGCCGCGCCGGGATCGCCGGCCGATCCTGCTCTACGCCCTGCCGTGGAAGATGCGCTTTCCCAAGTCGCGGCTGTACATCAGCGTCATTCCGCCGATCGTGCTGGGCGTGTTCGTCGGGGTGCTGTCGGCCATCATGGGCGTGGGCGGCGGCTTCGTCCTGGTGCCGGCGATGGTCTACCTGCTGCGCATGCCCGCCAGCGTGGTGGTCGGCACCAGCCTGTTCCAGATCGTCATCACCACGGTCCTGACCAGCGTGCTGCAGGCCGGCCGCAACCAGACGGTCGACATCGTGCTGGCCACCCTGCTGCTGGTCGGCGGGGTGCTGGGCGCGCAGCTGGGCGCCCGGGCCTCGGCGCGCTTCCGGGCCGAGGAGCTCCGGGCCCTGCTGGCGCTGGTGGTGCTGCTGGTCGGCCTGCGCATGGGCCTTGGCCTGTTCATCCGGCCCGACGACCCGTTCGTGCTGGTGTCGGGGGGCGGGTGATGGCCGCCGATGTCACGCCGTCGGTCCCGCCGGCCTCGGTCTCGGCGACCCTGACAGAGACACGGGTGCGGGTCACGTCGGGCTTTCGCGGGGCCCGGATCGCGGTCTACGGGGCGGTGTTCGATCCCGCCGGCGACACCAGCGACGTGGTGGTGGTGGTGCGCGGGCCGGACCAGCCGATGCGCATCGCCCGCAAGGTTCACGTCGCCGGACTCTGGCTCAACAGCCGGCCGGTGGTGTTCGAGGGCGCGCCGGGCTTCTATCGCGCCGCCTCGACCCGGCCGCTGAACGATATCGCCCGTTTCGGCCAGCTGCGGAAGCTGGGCCTGGGCCTCGACCATCTGGCCATCGCCGCCCCGGCCGAGCGCCGCGTCGAGACGCGCTACGGCGTGCGCGACATGGTCGTCAGCGCCCTGGGCGCCGACTATTACGCCTGGCGCAATGCGGTCGTGCGGCTCAAGCAGTCGACCGGCCTCTACAGCGCCGACGCCAGCGGCGTCACCTTCGTCGACAGCGGGTTGTTCCGGGCCGAGGTCGATTTGCCGGCCGAGGCGCCGATCGGCCGCTACACGGCCCGGGTCATCCTGTTCCAGGCGGGCCGGCCGGTATCGGACCGCACCCTGCCGCTGACCGTCGAGAAGGTCGGCATGGAGCGCGCGCTTTACCTCTTCGCGCATCAGCGGCCATGGACGTATGGTCTGGTCTCGGCGCTGATCGCACTATGCGCCGGCTGGGCGGCCTCGCGGGCGTTTCGCAGGAGTTGAGGGGGATGAGGCAGTCGAGCACGCGGGTTCCCGCGTCGGCCTGGACGCTCGGGGTCGTCAGCCTGGCGCCCTTCTATGCCACCGCGGCGATCTACTGCTACGGGCCTCCCAGGTTCAGCGCCGTCGCCCTGCTCGCGCTCGGGGCCTGGTCGACCGCCATGCTGGCTTATCTCGGCGGCATCCGGGCGGGCCTGGAGCTGGGCAGCGACCACCCGCCGCGCTGGTCGAGCCTGTCGCTGTCGTTGCTGACCCCGATCGCCGGCTTCGGCCTGCTGTACGGCGCCCTGGTCCACCGGTTCGACCCGGTCTGGGAGGTGTCGGGCTTCCTGACCGCCTTCCTGCTGGTCTGGCTGTGGGATGTCCGGGACATCGAGGGCCCCGCCTGGCGTCCGCGCTACCGCACCCTGATCACCGCCGGCGCCGCCATCGCCCTGGCCTTCGCGCTGGAACAGGCGATGAGCATGTAGGCCGGTCCCCTCCAGTCCCGCCTGGGCTGAATCGACATTCAGGGGCTGGGGCCGCCTTGTTACCGATTGTCCCCGCGAAGGCGGGGACCCAAGGGGTGTTACAAGGCTCGATGCGCCGGTGAAGCATCCACAATGGCTTGGGTCCCCGCCTTCGCGGGGACACTCGGGGTTTGATGGCCCCTTGATCGCTGAATGTCGATTGGCCCTAATCCCCCACCAGCGACGCCCAGCCTATCGCGTGCACCCTGGCTTCGCCGAGCGTCGCGGCCAGGGGCTGGCCCGCGAACAGACCCGCGAAAGCTTCGTCCCTGACGTTCAGCCCGCCGGCATAGGCGCCGAAGGCCGGCAGCACGACCCGGCCGCCGTCGGTGATGAAGCAGCGCCGCCGCACCCGTCCGCCGCGCCCCGCGATCCTGGCCGCCGGATGAAGGTGGCCCGACACCTCCCTCGGCTGCGGCCCCGCCTGGGGCTCATGCCTGAGCAGCAGGCCGCCCAGGATCATCTCGTCGAGGATCTCTCCGGGCAGCCTGCGCGGACCATCAGCGTCGTGGTTGCCGACCACCCAGACCAGCCGCCGGCGGTCGGCCAGGGCCGCCAGCCGCGCCGCG
>DAORNX010000365.1:2808-3046 GCA_035441225.1 Caulobacter sp. | reverse complement strand
CTCGCCGCCGCTCTCGCCCTTCTTGTGGTCAAGCCCGGGAGCAATAACCAAGGGTTTGGGCAGATCAACGCCTTTCGCGTCGGGGATATCGAGGGGCGCAATCCGAACGACCGGCTCATCCAGCGGCACGTTCCACGTCAGCACCGGGGTTTCCCCGTCGAGCACGACGAACGATATAGCCGCGACCGAGCCGTCAAAGTCGGTCTCAACCGCGAATCGGTAAACTCGCTCTGTTGAG
>DAORNX010000365.1:2392-2797 GCA_035441225.1 Caulobacter sp. | reverse complement strand
CGTCCGCGCCGAACAGGCTCAACTGGTTCAGCTCGGAAAAGGTCTGACGGAGCGTCCGCTTGTTCGGTTCGTCCGGAGCGCCCTTGTAGAACCGCACCGGGACATCCCCGATGCTGAAGACAAACTGCATCCCCGGTTGAAGTACCTCGAGCCAATCGAGATCCGCCGCCGCCGCTGCGATCTGATGCATCCCGAAAGCGAAGGCTTCACAGCCCACTGTCCAAGGGATCGACCCGACATTGGCATCCTGACGATCGAGCGCGTCATTGCGGCCCTGATGAATCAAGCGGCCAACCTCAATCAGGCGATCACGCTGAAGGTCAGAGTGATGTTCCCAAGGCGTCATGCGGTTGCTCCGATTGGCAAGCCGAGAATGGGCGTATTCGCGACAATGTCAACCGACTG
>DAORNX010000365.1:0-2348 GCA_035441225.1 Caulobacter sp. | reverse complement strand
GGGCGACGGGCGGCCAAAACGCCCGCCGCTAGCGGTAACCGCCCACTCAGTTGCGCAGATTAGGCAGCGGCCTTCTTGTCCGCTATCGCGTGGAGCGCTTCTGGACGAAGGTGCGTGTAGCGTCGCAGTATCTTCCAGTCCTTGTGGCCGGTGACGAGGGCGACCTGCTGAATCTCGAACCCTGCCTCGAAAAGGCGACTCGTGCCCTCGTGGCGCAGGTCGTGGAAATGCAGGTCATCGATCTTCAGGTCCTGGCAAGCTCGCGTGAACGCTGTCCCGGCGGATTTGTGGGCGTAGGGGAAGATGCGGTCGTCCTCGTTGCCCCGGATGGCGCGCTGCTCTTCGATCAGCGCTAGCGCATCGAAGCCGGACACCGAGAGGAGGGGAATGCGCTGGTCGTTGCCCTTCTTCTCCCGCGGGTCCTTACGGTCGCGGATCGTCAGCATCTTGGTGCGCTCATTCAAGTCGCTCCAGGTGACCCGGCAGATTTCCTCCTGGCGCATTGCGGTGGCGACCGCGAACTTGATGATGCGGCTCATGGGGATGATCTGACGGGGATTTCCGTCGAAATGGGCCATGAGTTTCTCAAGCTCTTCGTCGCTCGGCCGTCGGTCCCGCTCTTTGCCCTTACCAACCAGACCCAGGCGCTTGAGGGCGATGCGAGCCAGATCGACCGGCTCCACCCGCACGGGCAGGCCGTGGACGGCCGCCGCGTGCGAGAGGATCAGCTTGATCATGCCGATGTCGATGCTGAGCGTCATCGGCCCGGCACCCTCTGCCGCCCGTTCACGGCCAAAGGTCAGAAGGCGCTCGCGGTCCAGTTCCACCATGTTACGGGCGCCAAGCCGGCGCTTCAACATGGCGAGCGTGGCGTCCTTGGAACGTCCGGGCGGCTTGCCGACATCCGTCATGTCGGCGATGTGCAGATCGATCAGATCGCCGAAAGTCTGTAGCCTCCCGACCTTGGAGAGAGTGGGGGTCTCGCCGCGGTCGATTTGGCGCTCGGCGTCGACGCCCCATTTCTTGGCGTCGTCGTAACGGACGAACGTCTCGCTGACGGTCCGTCCCTTGCGGCGAACCTGGACCCGCCAGGTTCCGGATTTCTGTTTTCGGATCGATGCCATTTTGGGTGCAAATCCGGTGCAGTGAGATGTCGAAACGTGGCGAAAACGGTCGAAAAATAGCGTAGGAAGGGCGACGCCGGTCAGCGCCGAACCACTTGATTTGTAATGGAAAAGTGACGCAATTTCAAGCACATAGATTGTCCATTGCACCCATGATGGACTGGACCGACCGGAACTGCCGGGCGTTCCACCGGGTCCTGACGCGGCGGGCGCTGCTCTATACGGAGATGGTCACGACCGGGGCGGTGCTGCATGGCGACCGGGACCGGCTGCTGGGGTTTGATTCCTGCGAGCATCCGGTGGCGCTGCAGCTGGGCGGGTCGGACCCGGCGGACCTGGCCGCCGCCGCCCGCATCGGCGAGGACCTCGGCTACGACGAGATCAACCTCAATGTCGGCTGCCCCTCCGACCGGGTGCAGAGCGGCCGCTTCGGCGCCTGCCTGATGCGCGAGCCGGAGCTGGTCGCCGACGGCATGGCCGCCATGAAGGCCGCCGTGTCCGTGCCGGTGACCGTCAAATGCCGCATCGGCGTCGACGACCAGGACCCGGAGGAGAGCCTGTTCCGCCTCGTCGACCTGTCGGCCGCGGCCGGGGTGACGACCTTCGTCGTCCATGCCCGCAAGGCCTGGCTGCAGGGTCTTTCGCCCCGGGAAAACAGGGACATCCCGCCGCTCGACTACCCGCTGGTCTACCGGCTCAAGCGCGAGCGGCCGGCGTTGACCATCGTGATCAACGGCGGCGTGGCGTCGCTGGACGAGGCCCTGGCCCATCTGGAGCAGGTCGACGGGGTGATGCTGGGCCGGGCGGCCTACCACGAGCCCGGCATTCTCGGGGCGGTCGACGCCCGGATCTTCGGCGAGGGCGAGACGGTCGATCCGTTCGCGGCGGTCGAGCGCTACCGCCCCTACGTCGCCAGGCGGCTGGGACAGGGCTTCCATCTGGCCGGCATGACCCGGCACATGCTGGGCCTGTTCCATGGCCGTCCCGGGGCCCGCGCCTGGCGGCGGATCCTGACGGTCGAGGGGAGCCGGGCCGGGGCCGGGCTGGAGGTGCTGGACGCGGCCCTGGCGGCGGTGTCCGCGGCGGCGGCGCGGAAGGCCGAGGCCGCCTGACGTCGCCCGAAGGGACAGGGCGCGCGCGGAGGGACCGCGCCCGTCTCTGATATCCGGCCCTATGACATCGGCCCTTTGGCCTTGATGGAATGATGCGCTCCGGTCGGTCGTC
>DAORNX010000364.1:0-3051 GCA_035441225.1 Caulobacter sp. | reverse complement strand
TCCAGGGTGCTCGACTGGATCGGTGATCACCCGCGCCGGGGCGCGGGCCGGACTCAGCTGGTGAAGCCGCCGCAGGCGGTGGCGATCTCGCGCTCCACCTCGGCCTTGCCGCCCGGACCGCTGGCCTTGCGGGCCTTGCTGGCCGCGGCCTTGCGGGCGGTGTCGGCGCGGTCGAGCACGACGCCGACGCGCCCGGCCTTGTTGGACTTGAGGACGGCGTCGATGCCGGCGGTGTCGGCGCCCTGCATCAGGCCGCGGCACTTGGCGGCGGTGATGTACTGGGTGTCGGTGAGACGCTCCTGGGCGAAGGCGCTGGTGGCGGTCGCGGCGGCCAGGATGACGGCGACGGTGAGGATACGCATCGGGAGGCTCCCTTTCCCTTGGTGGACGAGCCAATGAATGCGCCCAGCCAAATGTATTCGCAAATTACATGTCTGAAATAAAGCAGTAATTACGGCGATTTAATCCGCCCATTTCGTGAACTGTGGACAAAATTTAATTTCTTTCCCTGCATCCAACCGGATGAATACCGACGTTCTTGATGTTGACCCAAAAAAAAGGCGCCCCGTCGGGGGAGACGGGGCGCAAGGGGCTCTGGATGTTCGGGCGGTGAGGGGCCCGAAAACTCAGGCTCCGAGGTTGGCGCAATCGCTGGCGAGGGCCGCCTGGGCGGCGGAAGCGTCGGTGCGCGCCAGCCGTTCGGCATCGGTGCGGGCGTTCCAGGCTCGATCGACGATGTGGTCGGACCGGCCACGCTTCTGGCTCTTGATCAGCGCGTCGAACCGGGCCGCCGCCTCGCCGCTGGCCAGGCCCCGGCAATGGGCGGCCTTGACGAACTGGCTGTCGCTCAGGCGAGCGTCGGCGGCAAAGGCGGCGGACGAGGCGGCGCCGACGGAAAGAGCCGTGGCGGCGATGACGAGGATTCGCATGGGTCGCTCCATCTCCCTGATTGGATGCAGGATCAGGATGCTTTTCCCGTCATGTATTCACAAATTAAATACCTGAAATGTTTGAATAATTACAGACTATTCATGTTGAGTCCGACCGCACTGAAGATGGCCAAATCATGACGTCTTTTCGGCGACAATGACTCCTTGAATCACGGCTCCGCGACGGCGATGGTGCGGCGATGATCCAGGAACCGGTTACCGGCAAGACCGGGCTGCGCATGGACGCCGCCGCGCTCAACGCCTTCCTCCGCCGCGCCTTCCCCGAGGCCGACCCCGAACAGATGGCGCAGGTCACGACGGTGGCCCCCGGCCGCGTCATGCTGACCATGCCCACCGCCAGCCGCAACCTGCGACCCGGCGGTGTGATCTCAGGCCCGACACTGATGAGCCTGGCCGATACGGCCGCCTACGCCCTGGTGCTGGCCCACATCGGCGAGGTGGCCATGGCCGTGACCACCTCCCTGACCATGCATTTCCTGCGGCCGGCGAGGCCGGGCGTGCTCCATGCCGAGGCCGACCTGCTCAAGCTCGGCCGGCGGATCGCCACCTGCGAGGTGTCGCTGTGGACCGAAGGCCGCGACCGGCTGGCGGCCAAGGCCACCGTGGCCTACGCCATTCCGGAGGCGGCCGCGCAATGACCGCCGGGCCGCCGAAAGCCGTCGCCACGCCCTGCGTGAAGGTCTGCGTCGTCGACCCGGAAAGCAGCCTGTGTCTGGGCTGCTTCCGCACCCTGATGGAGATCGCCGGCTGGGCCCGGCTCGATGACGGCGAGCGCGAACGGGTGATGGCCGACCTGCCGTCCCGGCGATCGCGGATCCGGCCCGAGAAGCTGGGCCTGTTCCCCGGCCCGGCCCGCTGAAGCCGCCCGCGCGCGGCCCGCTGACCGCCCTTCACGGATTGCAAACCCCGGCCAGTTAGGGTGGCGATGAAGGGGCGGAAAAAACGCCCTCGGCTAAGCCAATATGGCGGGGTGTCTGATGATCAGGTTCGTGGCGATCGCGGCGATTGGCGCCCTGTCGGCCGTCGGCGCCGCGCGCGCGGTGGTCAGTCTCGACCCTGCCCGTTACGCCGAGGGCCCGCGCGCCGAGCTGGCCCTGCAGTCCGCCGTCGCGCCGGCCGCCGCGGCCTCGATCCGCAAGGCCGCCGATGGCCACTACTGGGCCGAGGCCCAGGTCGACGGCAAGGCGGTCCGGTTCCTGGTCGACACCGGGGCCACCGCCGTCTCCCTGACCCTTGACGACGCCCGTCGGCTCGGCATCGACACCGCCAACCTAAGCTACGCCTATGACGTCATCACCGCCGACGGCAAGGCGCGCGCCGCGGCGGTCCGCCTTGCCAGCGTCTCGATCGCCGGGGCCCGGGTCGAGAACGTCGACGCCTTCGTCATCGAGAAGGGCCTGACCGCCTCCCTGCTCGGCATGAGCTACCTGGGCCGCCTGCGCGCCTTCGAGGCCACCCAGAGCGCCCTGATCCTCAAGCCCTGACCACGCGCCCTTGAGCCGGCCGCGGCGAGGCCGTTCAATGGGGTCATGTCGTCCAGCCTCGAATCCCTGCTCGGCCAGGCCGCCCAGCTGCGTCGCGCGGGGCGGACGCTCGAGGCCCTGGCGGCCTATGAGCAGCTCCTTGCCGACCATCCCGACCTGCCCGACAGCTGGTACAACCTGGCCCTGCTGCAGCGGCAGGCCGGGCGGCCGCAGGCGGCGCTCGCCTCCTATCGCCAGGCGCTGAACCGCGGGATTTCCGAGCCCGAAGAGGTTCACCTCAACCGCGCTGTGATCCTGTCCGACGACCTGCGGGACGAGGTCGGGGCCATGGCCGAGCTGAAGACGGCCCTGGTCCTGAATCCGGCCTACGTCCCGGCCCTGCTGAACCTCGGCAACCTGCATGAGGACCATGGCCGGCGGGCCGAGGCCGTCACCGCCTACAACGCCATCCTCGCACGGCATCCGGACGATCCGGTCGCCCTGGCGCGGATCGGCGGCCTGCGCGCGCCAACGGGTCCGGACGACCCGTTGATCGGACGCCTGCGGGTCGCCCTGGCCCGGCCTGGCGCGTCCGTCGCCGACCGCGCGGCGCTGGGCTTCGCCCTTGGCCGGCTGCT
>DAORNX010000363.1:0-3052 GCA_035441225.1 Caulobacter sp. | reverse complement strand
CGCCCGGCCCGAGCCGGCCTGGATCGCCGGAGCGGACGGGGCCGTACAGTGGGCCAACACCGCCTGGCTGGCCGCGGTCAGCGCCCGCGACGCCGGCGACGCGGCCAGCCTGGGCCTGTCCCTCGACAAGGGCGCTGACGCCCTGGTCAGCGAGGCGGCCAACCTCGGTGAGCGCCGGGAGCTGACCCGCTGGATCTCGCTGGCCGGCCGGCGGCGGGCGCTGAAGATCACCGCCGAGCCCCTGGAAGGCGGCGGCGTCGCGGTCTGGACCACGGACGCGACCCAGGCCGAGGAGATCCAGGACGCCCTCAAGCGCCATGTGGCGGCGCACGACGAGACGCTCAACCATATCGCCGAGGCGGTGGCCATCTTCGGCCCCACCCGACGGCTGTCGTTCCACAACACCGCCTTCGCCGAGCTGTGGGGGCTGGAGACGGCGTGGCTGGCCGAACGCCCGACCCATGGCGAGATCCTCGACCGTCTGCGCCAGCGGCAGCGGCTGCCCGAGACCCCGGACTACGCCCGGTGGAAGGCCGCCGAACTGGCGCGCTACGAAACCCTCGGACCGCAGCCCGACGACCGCTGGCCGTTGCCGGACGGCCGCACCCTGCGGCTGGTCCGTCAGCCCCATCCGATGGGCGGCCTGCTGCTGCTTTATTCCGACATCACCGGCGAGGTCCGCCTCAAGGCGCAGTACAACGCCCTGATCCAGGTGCAGCAGGCGACCCTCGACAAGCTCAGCGACGCGGTGGCCGTGTTCGGTTCCAACGGCCGTCTGCGGCTGCACAACGAGGCGTTCTCCCGGTTCTGGAACGTCGCCGAGGACGAGCTGGCCGAGGGCGTCGATTTCGAGCGGGTCGTCGAGCTGTGCGTCCCCCGTCTGCACGACATGGCCTTCTGGCGCGAACTCAAGGGGCGGGTCGGCGACCCCGACCCGGAAGCCCGCGCGCCGACCGCCGGCGAGGTTCGCAACTCTCTCGGCCGCATCGTGTCCTGGCAGACCCGCCCCCTGCCCGACGGCGCCACCCTGATCGCCTTCGCCGACATCACCGACGCCCGCCAGCTCGAGGGGGCGCTGGCCGACAAGGAGGCCGCGCTCGACAGCGCCGAGCGGCTGAAGCGCGAGTTCGTCGGCAACGTCTCCTATGAACTGCGCACGCCCCTGACCACCATCATCGGCTATTCGGAACTGCTCGACCGGATGGGCGAGGCGATCCCCGAACGCGGCCGCTCACATCTGTCGGCCGTCCGTCAGGCCGCCGTGCAACTGGGCCGCTCGATCGACGACGTGCTCGACATCGCGGCCATCGATGCCGAGGAAATGGCCCTCGACATGGGCGACGTGCGCGTCGGCGACCTGCTGCAGGAGACCGCCGCCCGCTGGGCCGCCACGGCCGAGACGGCGAAGGTGTCCCTGGTGATGGACGTGGGCGACAGCGACATCGGCCTGATCCGCGGCGACAGCAAGCGGCTGGTCCAGACCCTCGATCACCTGGTCGAGAACGCCCTGCGCCAGACGCCGCCGGGCGGCACGGTGACCCTGTCGGCGGTGCGGGCGGCGGGCGAGGTGCGGTTGGCGGTCAGCGACACCGGACGCGGCGTGCCGTTCCACGTCCAGGCGCACATCTTCGACCGCTTCGTCGGTCGCGACCGCGGCGGGCCGGGCCTTGGCCTGGCCCTGGTCAAGGCGCTGGTCGAGCTGCACGGCGGCTGGGTGGCGCTGGAAAGCGAACCCGGTCACGGCTCGACCTTCACCTGCCACCTGCCCGAGGCCGCGCAGGTTTCCGCGGGGCAGAAGGAGCTGGGGTTTTGAAGAAGGGCGTAGGGCTTGGGGAGTAGGGAGTAGGGAGTAGCAAAGTCGGGTCGCGGCGCCTGCGACGCGCGCAGGTCGATCTACTCCCCACTCCCCAAGCCCTACTCCCTCTCGAACCGCGAAGCGGTGAGGGCCTAGTGCTGGCTTTCCGGCATGCGCACGACCAGGCCCTCGAGGTCGTCGGTGACCTTGATCTGGCAGGACAGGCGGCTCGAGGGTTCGACGTTCTCGGCGAAGTCGAGCATCGACTCCTCCATGGCCGACTTCTCGCCGGTCTTCGACGCCCAGGCGTCGTCGACATAGACGTGGCAGGTGGCGCAGGCGCAGGCGCCGCCGCAGTCAGCGTCGATGCCGGGGATGTTGTTCTTGATCGCCCCTTCCATGACGGACAGGCCGGTCTTCACGTCGACCGTGTGTTCGGTTCCGTCGTGTTCGATGTAGGTGATCTTGGCCATACGCTCCCTGACGCCTCTTCTTCTGTTTCCCCGCCTTATCCGGCGGCGACCTCTTTCATGGAAATGGACGAATCCGCAAGCCTCTCTCGCGAGACCGGCTTGCGCGACAGGATGAGCATCTTGCCCATCATGAACTCCGGCGGGGCGTTGACCGCCTCAACCGCCTGAACCTGGTCGCCCTTCAGGTGGAAGATGGCGAATTTCGCGGCGGCCCGGTCGCCGCGGATGACGATCGAGTCCGCGTCGAAGGGCAGGCCAGCGATCTGCAGCTTCAGGTCATACTGGTCGGACCAGAACCACGGCGCTTCGGGATTGGGCGGCGCGTGGTCGGTGATCGCGCTGGCGACCTGCTTGGCCTGCTCCAGGGCGTTGGGCACGCTCTCCAGCCGGAACTGCCGGTCGTAGAGCGGCAGCGGCCGGTGGGTCACGTCGCCGATGGCGAACACCGCCGGGTCGCTGGTCCGCGCCTGCAGGTCGACGACCACGCCGTTGGCGCAGTCCAGGCCCGCGTCCCGGGCGATCTCCTCGTTGGGCAGGGCGCCGACGCCGACCAGCACCGCGTCGCACTCGACCACCCGGTCGTCGGACAGCCGCACCCGGCGGACCTGGCCGTTCTCGCCCTCGATCGCCTTGACCCCGGCGGACAGCTCGAAGTTGACCCCCCGGGCCTGATGATAGTCCTGAAAGAAGGCCGACAGCTCCGGGCAGGCGACGCGGGCCAGGATACGGTCCTCGCGCTCGATGATCAGGGCCCAGGCGCCGAGCGCGCGGGCCGACGCCGCCG
>DAORNX010000362.1:0-3057 GCA_035441225.1 Caulobacter sp. | reverse complement strand
CTACGCGCCCTTGGCGCGGGCCATCCATGGCGGCGATAAGGGTCCCCGCAGGAGGACATCGCCGTGACTCTGAACATCGGGCCGTTCGAGGCCGCGTCGATCGTCATCGTGGCGGCGGCCGCCCTCGGCTACGTCAATCATCGGTTCATCCGGCTGCCGCAGACCATCGCCCTGTCGCTGATGGGTGCTCTGGCCTCGGTCGTCGTGGCCGTGGTCGATTTCCTGCTGCCTGGCGGCCAGCTTGGCGATGGCGTGCGAACCTTCCTCGACCAGGTCGACTTCAAGGTCGCCCTGCTCGACGGCATGCTGTCCTTCCTGCTGTTCGCCGGGGCGCTGCATGTCGACATCAGGCAATTGAAGATCGGCCGCTGGCCGATCGCCGTCCTGTCCAGTCTCGGGCTGCTGCTGTCGACCGTGATCGTGGCGGCCGGCCTGCACCTGTTGTCGCGCCTGCTGGGGGCGGAAATCTCCCTCGCCTGGTGCCTGGTGTTCGGCGCCCTGATCAGTCCCACCGATCCGGTGGCGGTGATGGCCCTGCTGGCCCGGTCCGACGCCCCGCGCACGCTCAAGGCCACGGTCGCCGGAGAAAGCCTGTTCAACGATGGCGTCGGGGTGGTGCTGTTCAGCATACTTCTGGCCGCCGCCGTGGGCGGGGTCGAAATTACCCCGCTCAAGGGCGCGGAAATGTTTGTCGTCGAGGCCTTCGGCGGGGCGGCGGTCGGGCTGGTCCTCGGCTGGGTGGCGTTCCTGGCCATGCGGTCGATCGACGACTATGTGCTCGAGGTGCTGATTTCCCTGGCCCTGGTCATGGGCGGCTACTCCCTGGCCCACTTGCTGCATGTGAGCGGGCCGGTCGCCATGGCCGTTGGCGGGCTGGTCATCGGCAACCACGGCGTGGCCATGGCGATGAGCGACACCACCCGCGACCATCTGCTCAAGTTCTGGGACCTGATCGACCACATCCTCAACGCCGCCCTGTTCCTGCTCATCGGTCTGGAGGGCGTGGTTCTGCTCGGCAATGCCGGGGTGGCGCTGCTGGGACTGGCGGCCATTCCCCTGACGCTGATCGCGCGGGCGGCGTCGGTGGCCGGGCCGCTCCTGATCTGGCGCCGGATTCTCCCGTTCGGCCAAGCCTTCCCCCTCCTGACCTGGGGTGGACTTCGCGGCGGCATCTCCATTGCGCTGGCGCTGTCCCTGCCACCAAGCCCGTGGCGCGACGCCCTGCTGGCGGCGACCTGGCTGGTGGTGATGTTCTCGGTGGTCGTCCAGGGGGCGACGGTCGAGCGGCTGATGCGGCGGCAGGCATCCCGCACAGCGCCCGAGGATTCGCCGCCGGCGTCCTGAAGGACCTACTCCAGCCGCTCGCGATGCCAGGCCAGATGGTCGGCGATGAAGGTCGCGACGAAGAAGTAGCCGTGGTCGTAGCCCTCGTGGCGCAGGACGGTCAGCGGCTGGCCGGCGGCCTCACAGGCGGCTTCCAGGAGTTCGGGCTTCAGCTGTTCCGCCAGCCAGGGGTCGGCGGTCCCCTGCTCCACCAGGATGTCGTCGTAGCGGCCCTTCGCGGCGCCGGCCGCGATCAGCAGGGTGGCGTCGTGGCCGGCCCAGGCCGTCTCGTCGACGCCCAGGTAGCCGGTGAAGGCCCGCCGCCCCCAGGGACACCGCGTCGGCGAGCAGATCGGCGCGAAAGCCCCGACCGAGCGGAACAGGTCGGGGTGTTTCAGCGCCAGGGTCAGGGCCCCGTGGCCGCCCATGGAATGGCCGCTGATCGCCCGCCGCGCCGGGTCCAGCGGGAAGGCGCCGTGCACGGCCTCCAGCAGGTCGCGGACGATGTAGGTCTCCATGGTGAAGTGCGGCGCCCAAGGCTTCTCCGTGGCGTCGATATAGAAGCCGGCGCCCTTGCCGAAGTCGTAGTCCGGGTGGTCGGCGACCTCGTCCCCGCGCGGGCTGGTGTCCGGCGCCACGATGGCCAGGCCCAGCGCCGCCGCCGCGCCGTAGGCCCCGCCCTTGGTGGTGAAGTTCTCCTCGGTGCAGGTCAGGCCCGACAGCCAGACCAGCACCGGAAACGGCCCCTCGCCCGGCGGCAGGAAGATCGTGAACCGCATCGGCGTGCCGGTCGCCGCGCTCTGGTGGCGGCAATAGTGCAGCGTTCCCTCGAACGTGCGGTGGGTGGAGAGGATTTCGACCATGTGCGCTTCCGCTCATCCCGGCGAAGGCCGGGACCCAGGTTTGGTTGTTTCGTACGGCCGCCGAGGTGCTTCTGAAAAAGCCCGGGTCCCGGCCTTCGCCGGGATGAGCGGGTCTGGAAAAGTCCCTAGAACACCACCACGCTTCGAATGCTCTCGCCGGCGTGCATCAGGTCGAAGGCCTTGTTGATGTCTTCCAGCGGCATGGTGTGGGTGATCATCGGGTCGATCTGGATCTTGCCGTCCATGTACCAGTCGACGATCCGCGGCACGTCGGTGCGGCCTCTCGCGCCGCCGAAGGCCGTGCCCTTCCAGACCCGGCCGGTGACCAGCTGGAACGGGCGGGTGGCGATCTCGCGGCCGGCCTCGGCCACGCCGATGATGATGCTCTCGCCCCAGCCGCGATGGCAGGCTTCCAGCGCCTGGCGCATGACCGTGACATTGCCGGTGGCGTCGAAGGTGTAGTCCGCCCCGCCGTCGGTCAGGGCCACCAGGTGCGGGACGACGTCGCCGTCGACGGTCTTCGGATTGACGAAGTGGGTCATGCCGAACTGCCGGCCCCAGGCCTCGCGGTCGGGATTGATGTCCACCCCGACGATCATGTTGGCGCCGACCAGCTTCAGGCCCTGGATCACGTTCAGGCCGATGCCGCCGAGGCCGAAGACGATGCAGTTGGCGCCGGGCTCGACCTTGGCGGTGTTGGTCACCGCGCCGACCCCGGTGGTGACGCCGCAGCCGATGTAGCAGGCCTTGTCGAACGGGGCGTCCTTGCGGATCTTCGCCACCGCGATCTCCGGCAGCACCGTGTGGTTGGCGAAGGTCGAGCAGCCCATGTAGTGGGCGATCGGCTGGCCCTTGTAGGAGAAGCGGCTGG
>DAORNX010000361.1:0-3065 GCA_035441225.1 Caulobacter sp. | reverse complement strand
CGTCCCGCTCCAGCATCAGGCTCGCGCCGCGCGCCGTGACCCGCACGGCGTTGTCCCGCTGATCGCGCAAGCCGGGCGTCACCAGCAGCGGCAGGCCGGCGGTCAGCGGCCGGATCGTCGAGCCGTGGCCGCCATGAGTCACGAACAGGGCGGCCTCGCTGAACAGCAGGCCGTGCGGCGCGCTGGGCCGGATCTCCACGTTATCCGCGCCAGGGAAATCGGCCGGGTCCAGCGCCGGGCCCAGGGTCACCAGAGCCCGGACGGGCAGGCTCGCCAGCGCAGCGATGATCCGCCGCAGAAGTCCTTCCTGCGCCTCGTAGAGTCCGGACGAGGTGACCACCACCAGCGGCCGGGGGTCGTTCGGCGACCAGGGCGAAACCCAGGCCCCGGCGTCCACGGGATCGGCGACATAGGGACCGACATAGCGGAACGGCTCGGCCAGCGGGTCGGGCGCGAAGTCGAAATCGCGGCTGGTGGCCAGCAGAATCCGCCGGGCGGCGTCGATCTGGTCGAACAGGTCGGCCAGCGGCGGCAGGCCAAGGCTTCCACGCGCCAGGTTCAGGTCCGGCAAGCCGGTCTGGAACAGCATTCGTGTCGTCTGCGCGACCATCTGGTGCAGCAGGACGTCCGGCTCCCCCGTCGCCGGCGCCATGCCCGCGCCGAACGGCGGCAGGCCGGGCAGGGTGGGGAAGGGCCAGACGTTGGCGCAGAACAGGGCCAGCGGAACCCCGGCTGACTCCGCCGCCATCATCGCGCCGAACAGCAGCTCCTGGGTGACGACCGCGTCGAACGGCGCCGTCCCGAGCGCCTCAAGCACATCGCGCGCGTAACGCGCCGCCGGCCCTGCGATGATCCGCTCGCACAGGCGCTGGATGCCTTCGGCCGGATTGTCGGCCTCCCAGTCGCGCAGCAGGTCGCTGGCGGCGGTCTTGTCAGGCCGTGACGGCGCGTGGCGCCAGGGCCGGAAGGGCAGGCCGAACGCCGCCGCCTCCGGCGCGTTGCAGGCGTCGCTGAGCAGCAGCACCTGGTGGCCCCTGTCGACCAACCCCCGGGCGACCAGCATCATCGGCTGCACATGCCCGCCGCCTTCCCAGGTCGTGAACAGATATCGGGCCATGACTTCCCCCCGCCGCTTGGCTAGCGCCTCGCCCGCCTGCTCGGCAAGCGCGTTGACAGGTTGGATCAAGGTGATATCACTTTGATACCAGATATGGAGGGGCCGATGGCCGAACACGGAAGCATCAACCGCACCACGGAACGGCAGGGCGGCGGCGTCAACGGCGGGCTCATCCTGCTGCTCATGCTGGCCTTGCTGGCGGCGGGAATCTGGCTGCTCAGCCACATCGAACGGGACGGCGGCGAACTGGTCGGGATCGCGGGCATCGTGGTGATCGTCATCGCCGCCCTCGGCTTCGCCGGCTTCTACAGCCTGCAACCGAACGAGGGCGCGGCCATCACCCTGTTCGGCGCCTACAGGGGCACTGATCGCAGCACCGGCCTGCGCTGGGTGCTGCCCTGGTTCGGCCGCAAGAAGATCAGCCTGCGCGTGCGCAACGTCACCAGCGAGATGCTCAAGGTCAACGACAAGCGCGGTAATCCGATCGAGATCGCGGCCAACGTCGTCTGGCGCGTCGAGGACTCGGCCCAGGCCCTGTTCGATGTCGACGACTACGCCGCCTTCATCAATATCCAGATCGAAACCGCCCTGCGCGAGACGGCGCGGCACTACGCCTACGACCATGCCGAGCATGAGGAGCCGACCCTGCGGGCGGACGCCGAAATCGTCGGCGAGCGGCTCAAGGTCGATCTGCAGGACCGGGTCGCCGTGGCCGGCATCGCCATCGACGAGACCCACCTCATGCACCTGGCCTACGCGCCCGAGATCGCCGGGGCCATGTTGCGCCGTCAACAGGCCGAGGCCGTCATCGCAGCCCGCCGGACGATCGTTATCGGCGCGGTCAGCATGGTCGAGGACGCCCTCCAGCAGCTGGGCGACCGGGGCGTCGTCAACCTGGACGAGGAGCGTCGCGCGGCGATGGTCTCGAACCTGCTGGTCGTGCTCTGCGGCGACCGCGACGCCCAGCCCGTGCTCAATACCGGCACGCTCTACGGGTGAGGCGTGGCGAGTCCGGGAAAACGCGCCTTTCTTCTGCGGGTGAGGCCCGAGGTGCTCGAGGCGGTCGAGCGTCTCGCGGCCGCCGAACTGCGCAGCGTCAACGCGCAACTCGAGGTGCTCCTGCGGGAAGCCCTGTCGCGGCGTAACGGCGGCCGGTTCGGCAAGGAACCGGAGGACCGCTGAGGCTTTGTTCGGAAGCGCCGCCCCGGCGCCGGGATCCTGCCGTTGCCGTCCGCCGAACCCTGTCCCCGCCTGGTCGACACCACCATGCTCTACGCCCCGCGCAGCGGCGGCGTGAAGCGCTACCTCAACGCCAAGCGCGCCTGGCTGGCCAGGGCCCGGCCCGGCGTTCGCCACACCCTGGTCGCCCCCGGACCGCGGGACTTCCATGACGGCCACGGCCGGGTGTCGATCTACGCCGCGCCGTTGCCGTTCGGCGACGGCTATCGCTGGCCACTGAGCAAGGCGACGTGGATGGACCGGCTGATCCGCCAGAACCCGTCCATTATCGAGGCGGGCGACCCCTACACGCCGGGGCTCGCCGCGCTGAAGGCGGGCGCGCGGCTGGGGGTGCCGGTCGTCGGCTTCTGTCACACCGATCTGGGGGCCCTGGCAGGGCTGATGATCGGCGACTGGGCCGAGAAGCCGGTGCGGCGACGCTGGGCGGCGATCTACCGCGATTTCGATCAGGCCGTGGCGCCGAGCCGGTACGTCGCCGGTCGCCTGATCGAGTCGGGCGTGACGTCGGCCATCGCCCTGCCGCTCGGGGTCGATACCGAGGTGTTTCACCCGGGGCGCGCCGACCGGGAGGCCGTGCGCCGGGAGCTGGGGCTCGAACCCCGCCATCGCCTGCTGGTGTTCGCCGGGCGTCCCGCCCGGGAGAAGCGCATCGACGCGCTGGTCGAGGCCGTCGAGCGCCTGGGCGAGCCCTATGTGTTGCTGCTGATCG
>DAORNX010000360.1:0-3102 GCA_035441225.1 Caulobacter sp. | reverse complement strand
CCAAATCTGGGTCCCGGCTCTCCGCTACGCTGCGGCCGGGATGACAGTGATTGGGAAGGAGATTTTTCTGGTGACAATCGTTAAAGTCGTATCATGGATCGACTCTACTATGTCTACATTCTCGCGAGCCGACGAAATGGCACGCTCTATGTCGGGGTGACCAACGACCTGTCCCGCCGGATGCGGCAACATCGAGAAGGGACGGCCTCGGCCTTCACTAAGAAATACGGCGTGACCATGCTCGTCTGGTACGAGCATTTCTATCAAATTCTCGACGCCATCGCCTGCGAGAAGAAGCTGAAACGCTGGCGGCGGGCCTGGAAGCTTGCGCGGATCGAAGCCTTCAATCCTGAATGGCGCGACCTCTACGAGACCTGGAACCAGTAGCTGCAACGGGGGCGGGATCAGACTAGATCTGGGTCCCGGCTCTCCGCTTCGCTTCGGCCGGGATGACAGTTCTTGGGGCGCTTTAGACCACCTGCGTCGCCGTCCCCGCCACCACGTACCAGGTGACGAACAGCCCGCAGATCACCGCGCCCGGCACATAGCTTCCGGTCCGCCGCCAGGTGAAGGTCGAGATTACGCCGACGATGGCCATCAGCGGCAGGAACTGGATCGCCACCACCGTGCTCAGCGGATCGAGGTCGGTCGGCAGGCGGCCGGTCAGGAAGAACAGGCCGTAGTCGACCACCAGCAGCAGCGCAAAGCCCAGCGCCATGGCCGCGACGGCCGAGGCGTAGGCCTTCACGGGGCCGTCGCCGAGCACCGACAGCCGCCCGTGCAGGGCGCGCGTGGCGACGAGGAAGAAGGCGGTCAGGGGCAGGACATAGACCAGGGCGATCTTCGCCTGGGCCGGACTGAACAGCTTGAGCGCCACCACCCAGAAGCGGAAGTCGACCTTGAACAGGGCGTCGACGGCAACCAGCGACAGGTAGCCGATGCTCGTGGTCGCCACCGCGATCAGCACGGCCGGCCCCCAGCGGTTATCGAAGCTGGCCAGGTTGCGCCGCCGCATCAGCCAGCCGACGGCCAGCGTCAGCACCGCGTTGACCAGCGCCCAGGCGACCACCTGGCTGGTGATGGTCTGCGGCAGCAGCGGCGAAGGCTTGAGCAGCACCGTCACGGCGATGAACACCGGGAAGTATGTCACCACCGGCAGCAGGGCCATGGTCAGCAGCCCGCCCCACCAGCGGCCCGAGCGCCATTGCACGGCCGCCTCGGGCTCGTGTCGCAGCGCCGCGAACAGGGGCAGGCCGAGCAGGCCGTTGAACGTCCCCAGCAGCAGCACGACGAAGCCGACGAAGGCGATTCCCGTGCCGATCTCCTTCCACATCCAGATCTGGTCGGACGCCGGCCTCGGCGCGCCGCCGGTCAGGGTCCTGGCGAACCAGTCCACCGCGTCGCCGACGGCGGCCGGGGAGAGGTGGTCGCCGGGATGGGTGGTGACCGGCTGGGTCAGCCGCCGGGCCGTGCCATCGGCGATGGCGCCGTAGACCTTGCCGGGAACGACGTCGGCCGAGGTCCCGAACACCGTCTTCAGCTTGGCGCTGCCGGCCAGGTCCCGCGCCCGCTCGACCCCCCACATCAGCTTGCTGAACTCGTCGTAGCGGCTGAACACCAGCGCGAGGTTGCGCGGCCAGGCCGGTGTGCCCTCGGCCGCGAACGGCGCGCCGGTGGAGGAGCCCTCCAGCACCACGGCCTTGTAGGCGTCGGGCATGGCGGCGGCGGCGGCCAGCACCGTCCAGCCGCCCATGCTGTGGCCTTCGAGGCCGATGTTGGCCTTGTCGACCATGGGCAGGCCGCGCAGGTATTTCAGCCCGTCCGGGCCCCCGAAGCCGTTGGCGAAGGCCGCGCCGCCGCTGTAGCCGTGGCCGGTCTGGTCAAGGGCCAGTACGACGTAGCCGCGCCGGGCGAATTCGATGGCGAACGGGCTCTGGGTCTCGCGACTGTTGATGTAGCCGTGCACGGCCAGCACGCCAGGCGCGGGGTGTTCGGCTGTGGCGGTCCGGGGCGTGTAGAGCAGGCCGCTCATGGTCACGCCGCCGGTTCCCGGGAAGCGCACGTCGGTGACGGTGATCCCGCCCGACGTCTGCACGGCGCCGGCCAGCCACGACCCGGCCAGGATCAGCAGCCATCCGGCCGCGAACAGCCCCCATCTGCGCATCGTCGTCTCCCCCGTCCTGTTATGCGCGAGCATTGCCCGGAGTGGTCGCCGGCACAATGCGTGGTTCGACACGCGCCTTCGGCGCTGCTCACCATGACGTGGACCTTTGAGGTCCGCCCCTTCACGTCATCCTGAGCAGGCCCGAAGGGCCGTGTCGAAGGACGCAGCATGGCCTACCTTTAAGCGTCAGAATCGGGAACCCGCGCCATGATCACCCTCTACCACTGCGCCGACGCGCGCTCGTTCCGGCCGCTGTGGGCGCTGGAGGAGCTGGGGCTGGACTACGACCTGCGCATGCTGCCGTTCCCGCCAAGGGTCCTGAAGCGGGAGTATCTGCAGGAGAACCCGCTGGGCACGATCCCGCTGTTGGTCGACGGCGAAACGCGGATGACCGAGTCCTCGGCCATCGTCGAATACCTGTCGCGCAGGTATGGCGCGGCAGGCGGCTTGGCCGTTGAGCCCGACGAGCCGGGCTTCGGCGCCTGGCTCAACGCCCTGCATTTCGGCGAGGCGACCCTGACGTTTCCGCAGACCCTGGTGCTGCGCTACCGTCGGCTGGAGCCGGAGGCGCGCCGCCAGCCGCAGGTCGCCGACGACTACGCCAAGTGGTTCCTGGCCCGGCTGCGGGGGCTGGAAGCGATCGTCAGCGAGTCCGAATACGTGGCGGCCGGTCGCTTCACCGGCGGGGACATCTCTGTCGCATACGCCCTGTTGCTGGCCCGGTCGCTGGGCCTGGCCGACCAGTTCCCGCCGGCCGTGGCGGCCTATTGGGAACACATGCAGGCGCGGGAGGGATACCAGCGCGCCCGGGCGGCCCAGAAGCGCGCGGCGGCCGACCAGGCCCTGACGACCGTGCCGCTGGACCAGCTCTGAAGGGTCATGCCTCGCCGCGCACGTTGAGCACCAGCGGCTGGCCGCCGCCGGCTTCGTCGATCTGG
>DAORNX010000359.1:998-3106 GCA_035441225.1 Caulobacter sp. | reverse complement strand
GCGGAGGTGGACAACATCCTGCGCTTCGAGCGCGACTTCCCGGGCGCCAGGGTGATCCGGCTGGAGCGCAACTATCGTTCGACCAGCCACATCCTGGCCGCCGCCAGCGGCCTGATCGCGGTCAACAAGGGCCGTCTGGGCAAGACCCTGTGGACCGAGGGCGACGAGGGCGAAAAGGTCCGCGTGCGCGGGGTCTGGGACGGCGAGGCCGAGAGCCGGCTGATCGCCGAGGAGATCGAGCGCTGGAAGAAGGGCGGCCGCAAATACCGCGACGCGGCCATCCTGGTGCGGGCCAGCTTCCAGATGCGGGCGTTCGAGGAACGCTTCGTCATGCTGCAGATCCCCTACACCGTGGTCGGCGGCCCGCGCTTCTTCGAGCGGGCCGAGATCCGCGACGCCCACGCCTATCTGCGGCTGGTCCAGTCGCCGGACGACGACCTGGCCTTCGAACGGATCATCAACACGCCCAAGCGCGGCATCGGCGACACCACGGTGCAGAAGATCCTGCAGATCGCCCGCGGCGGCAGCGTCTCCGCGGTGACGGCGGCCCGCGGCATCGTCCAGACCGACGAGCTGGCCGCCCGCACCCGCACGGCCCTGGCCAACTTCATCCGCGACCTGGACCGCTGGAGCCACCTGTCGGCGACCGGAACGCACCATGACCGGCTGACGGAGACCATTCTCGAGGAGAGCGGCTACACGGACGCCCTGCGGCTCGACAAGGGACCAACCAGCCAGACCCGGCTGGAAAACCTCAAGGAGCTGGTCCAGTCGATGAGCGCCTTCGAGACCCTGTCGGACTATCTGGAGCACGTCTCGCTGGTCATGGACCTGGACCGCGGCGGCGCGGGTGACTCGGTGCAGATCATGACGCTGCACGCGGCCAAAGGGCTGGAGTTCCCGCTGGTCTTCCTGCCGGGCTGGGAGGAAGGCGTGTTCCCCAGCCAGCGCAGCCTGGACGAGAAGGGCGAGAAGGGCCTCGAGGAGGAACGCCGCCTGGCCTACGTCGGCGTGACCCGCGCCCGCGAGGAGGCGCGCATCAGCTTCGTCGCCAACCGCATGGTCTACGGCCGCTGGACCAGCCAGCTGCCCAGCCGCTTCGTCGACGAGCTGCCGCTGGCCAACGTCGAGGCCAGCAGCGAGACCGGCTACTACGGCGGCGGCCCGGGCATGTCCCAGCCGACCTCCAGCCGCTGGGACGACGACCGCACCTTCGGCGCCGGCTACTCCTCGCCCGGCTGGAAGCGCGCCCAGGAGCGCGGCTATCACGGCGGCCCGGCCGGCCGCACCCAGGTGCTCGAGGGCGAAGGCAGGCTGGTCGCCGTCTCGGAAAGCTCCGCCGCCAGCGACTACAAGCGCGGCGACCGCGTGTTCCACATCAAGTTCGGCTACGGCAAGGTCACCGCCGTCGAGGGCAACAAGCTGACCGTCGACTTCGACAAGGCCGGCGTGAAAAAGGTCCTCGACGGGTTCGTCGAGAAGGGGTGATGGCGGCGCGAGACTCCCGGGTCGGGTAATCCCGGGACAAGGCGGGACATTCGCGGGACCGCCGCCCCAAATCGTCGGGCAATCGGCGCATCATCGCGACGGAAGCCCATAAAATGCAGGGATGCATATTCGGCCCCCTTCTCGCCTTGTGGGAGAAGGTGTCAGGCGGAGCCTGACGGATGAGGGGTCTCGCCGGCTTGAACGGTTGGCGGGCGGTCGTTGCGACGCCGATCCCGCCTTCAACCCCTCATCCGGCCTGCTTCGCAGGCCACCTTCTCCCGCAAGGGGAGAAGGACCAGCGCATACGAGACAGTCGAGCCGTTACCGGCCGCCGCCGCGCCGCAACCAACGGCCGCCTTCCGCGCTGTGCCTGCGACGACCGCGTGACGGAGCGACCCATGCTGCTTTCAACCCTGATGCTCGCCGGCGCAACGGCCTTCGGGCATGGGCCCGCCGCCGACCAGCGCCCCTTCCGGGCCAGCCGGGCCGACGCGATTATCGCCGCGGCGACCATGCAGGGGGCCGACGCCCCGCCGGCCGAGGCCACCCCGGTTCGCTATCCGAGCGCCGACGGGGACATCCTGGCGGATCTAGGGCCCGTCATGACCGTTCCGACGCCG
>DAORNX010000359.1:0-887 GCA_035441225.1 Caulobacter sp. | reverse complement strand
GGTAACGCCCCGACTGGCCAGGCCCTTGCTGCATGTCCCCGGACCTGCGCCGCATTGGGACACTGGGCATGACCGACCGCATTCTTCCGCCGCTTTCCGCCGACCAGAAGGCGCGCGTCCGCAAGGAGATCCTGCGCTTCAACCACCGGCTGGAGGACACCGGCCTGTTCACCGACGCCGCGCTGGCCCGGCTGATCGACGAACATCCGCGCGACCAGGTGACGATCTGCACCATGCAGCCCGATCCCCCGGCCGAGGAGCCGTGGATCGCCGGTGAGGCGGCCGACCTGGACGGGGCGGCGCTGGTCGAGGCGGCCCGCACCGGCGCCCTGTGGGTCTCGCCGCGCAGCGCCATGACGAGAAACCCGCGCTACAAGGTGGTGTTCGACCAGCTGATGGGCGAATTTTCGAAGGAGACCGGCCTGCCGGTGCTGACCGCCGACGCGGCGGTGCTGATCTCCAGCCCGCGCATGGGCATCTTCTTCCACGTCGACCCGGCCGAGACGATGCTGTGGCATATCCGCGGCCACAAGACGATCCACGTCTATCCGCCGCGCCAGGACATCGTCACCGAGGCGGCGCTGGAGGCGATCCTGCTCAAGGAAAACCTGTCCGACCTGCCGTGGGACCCGGCGTTCGAGGCGCAGGGCGTGGCCGAGGCCCTCGCGCCGGGCCAGGCCGCCTTCTGGCCGCAGCATTCGCCGCACCGGGTGGTCAACGGCGACGACCTGAACGTGTCGATCTCGGTGGAGTTCTCCTCGCCGCAGTCGATGCTGACCAACAGCGTCTTCTACACCCATGGCCGACTGCGGCGGACGGTCGGCTGGGCGCCAGCCTCGCGCGGCCCGGCCCAGGTCCTGGCGCCGGCCTATCTGCTGGCGGCCAAG
>DAORNX010000358.1:442-3108 GCA_035441225.1 Caulobacter sp. | reverse complement strand
GTCGAGCAGCCCATGTAGTGGGCGATCGGCTGGCCCTTGTAGGAGAAGCGGCTGGTGCCGTCCGGCATCTGGCCCTTGCCCTGGGTGGCGCGGATGGCCGTGCAGAGGTTGGTCTTGCGGCTGAGGCAGCTTTTGCACTGCCGGCATTCGGGCGTGTAGAGCGGGATCACGTGATCGCCGGGGACCACGCTGGTCACCCCCGCGCCGACCTCCAGCACCACGCCCGCGCCTTCATGGCCGAGGATCGAGGGGAAGATGCCCTCGCTGTCGAGGCCGTCGAGCGTATAGGCGTCGGTGTGGCAGATGCCGGTCGCCTTGATCTCGACCAGCACCTCGCCCGCGCGCGGCCCCTCGAGGTCGACCTCGACGATTTCCAGCGGCTTCCTGGCTTCGAACGCGACGGCGGCGCGGGTTTTCATGAGAATCTCCGGTGAGGCGGCCGGGATAATCCCCGAGCGGACCGCGCGCGTCCACCGCCCGTCGCCGCTATTCCCGCCGCAAGGCCTCGATCGGGTCGAGCCGGGCCGCGCGCCGGGCCGGGAAGAAGCCGAACACCACGCCGATGATCACCGCCACAGCGAAGGCCAGCAGGTTGATGCCAGGGTCGAACAGGAACGGCACCTGGATGACCCGGGCCAGAATCACCGAGGCGGCGGCGGCGATCAGCACCCCGGCCAGGCCACCGAAGGCCGCCAGAACCACCGACTCGACGAGGAACTGCAGCAGCACGTCCTGCTCCAGCGCGCCGATGGCCAGGCGCACGCCGATCTCCTTGGTCCGTTCAGTGACCGACACCAGCATGATGTTCATGATGCCGATGCCACCGACCAGCAGGCTGACCGCCGCCACCGCGCCGAGCAGCATCGTCATCACCCTGGTCGTGCCGGCGAGGGTCTCGGCGATCTGCTTGGTGTCCATGACGCTGAAGTTGTCCTCCTCCCCCGGGCCGATCTTGCGGCGTTCGCGCAGCACGGCCTCCACCTGGGCCACCGCCCGCGCGGTCGAGGCGCCGTCGCGCACGGACAGCGTGATGGAGTTGACATCCTGGCGGCCGGTCAGGCGGCGCTGCACCGTGCGCAGGGGCAGGATGACCGTGTCGTCCTGGTCCTGGCCCATGGCCGCCTGGCCGCGCGGCTTGAGCAGGCCGATGATCTCGCAGGAGAACTGCCTCACCCGCAGCCGCGCGCCGACCGGATCGCGGCCGGCGAACAGTTCCCGCCGGATGGTGTCGCCGACCACGCAGACGGCGCGGCCGGCGCGCTCCTCCGCCTCGGTGAACAGCCGGCCCGAGGCCAGCGACCAGTCGCGGGCCGCGAAATAGGGTCGCGACACCCCGGCCACCGAGGTGCTCCAGTTCTGCGACCCGTAAACCAGCGTCGCGGATGTCGTGTCGACCGGCGAGGCCGCCGCGATGGTCGGCACGGCCACGACGATGGCCGCCACGTCGGCGGTCCGGAAGCCGGGCACGCCGAGGCCCGGCGGACCCATCCGCTGGCCCGTGCGGACCATCAGCAGGTTGCTGCCGAGGCTCGAGATCTGGTTCGACACGGCCCGCGTCGCGCCGTTGCCGAGGGTGACCATGGTGACCACCGCGGCCACCCCGATGACCACGCCCAGCACCGTCAGCGAGGCCCGCAGCAGGTTGCGGCGGATGGCGTCGAGGGCCAGCTTGAGGGCGTTGAGCAGCATCAGGCCGTGCTCGCGCCCAGACCCGAGTCGGACCGGATGCGCCCGTCGTGGAACTGCACGACGCGACGGGCGTAGGCGGCCATGTCCGGCTCGTGGGTGACCATCAGGATGGTAATCCCCTGGTCGCGGTTGAGCGCCGCGAGCAGCTCCATGATTTCCCGGCCCTTTTCGCTGTCGAGGTTGCCGGTCGGCTCGTCGGCCAGCAGCACGGTCGGCCGGGTGACGATGGCCCGGGCGATGGCCACCCGCTGCTGCTGACCGCCGGACAGCTTGGCCGGGGTATGGTGTTCCCAACCGGTCAGCCCGACCTTGGCCAGGGTGGCGCGAGCCAGGGCCGCGCGCTCGACGCGGGAGACGCCACGATACAGCAGGGGCAGCTCGACGTTCTCGAGCGCCGTGGTGCGCGGCAACAGGTTGTAGCCCTGGAACACGAACCCCAGGTGACGGCGGCGCAGCAGCGCCCGCTGCCGCCGGTCCAGCCTGTCGACGGCGACACCGCGAAACCGGTAGCTGCCGGTGGTCGGGACATCGAGGCAGCCGAGGATGTTCATCGCCGTCGACTTGCCCGATCCGCTGGGGCCCATGATGGCGACAAACTCGCCCTCACCGACGGCAAGATCGATGCCGCGCAGGGCCTGGAACGCCGCCTCGCCCTCACCGAAGGTCTTGGTCACGCCCGACAGCTGGATTAGCGGGCCGCTCATTCGGGCTCGTCCGTTCCGGTGATCAGGAGGAGCCCGGGCGTGAGCCCGGCGCCGGTGATCTCGACCCACTGGCCGTCGCTGGCGCCGACCGTGACGGGCAGGGCCACGGGCTCGCCGTCACGCAACGTCCACACCTGCTGGACCGCATTGGCGCCATTGCTCCGGCGGCGGCCGCCCATGGCCGGCATGCGCGGGGTCAGGCTGGCGACCAGGCCGGTCTGGCCGCTGGCCGTCGTGGTGGCGGGCGGACTGAAGCGCAAGGCCGCGGCGGGC
>DAORNX010000358.1:0-224 GCA_035441225.1 Caulobacter sp. | reverse complement strand
CACCGCCTGGCCCACGTCGGCCTCGTCGATGTCGACCTGCAGCTCCATGCGGGTCAGGTCCTCGGCGAGGACGAACAGGGTCGGCGCCTGCAGGCTGGCCGCGACGGTCTGGCCCGGTTCGATGCTGCGCGCCAGGACCACGCCGTCGACGGGCGAGCGGATCGTCGCCTTGGCCAGGTTTGTGCGGCTGGTGTCGAGACTGGCCCGCGCCTGGGCGATCGCCG
>DAORNX010000357.1:0-3111 GCA_035441225.1 Caulobacter sp. | reverse complement strand
GTGCCCGTCGATGGAGGACAGACCCGATGAGCGTGACCATCACCATGGCGTCGGAGCCCTATGAGCATCTGGAGCTGCGGCAGGAGGGCGACGCCCTCTGGGTGACGATGAACCGGCCCGACAGCCTCAACGCCCTGAACCGCCGCCTGACGGCCGAGCTGCGCGACCTGTTCGTGAATCTCTACTGGCGGCGGGATGTCCGTGTGGTGGTGCTGTCCGGCGCCGGCCCGGCCTTCTGCGCCGGCCTGGACCTGAAGGAGCGAAGCGACAGCAACGGCCAGCGCCGCATCGCCGACGGCCTCGATTCCCAGCGCAGCATCGCCGAGATCGTCATCGCCATGCGCCGCTGTCCGCAGCCGATCATCGCCTGTGTCGACGGCGCGGCGGCCGGCGGCGGCTTCGCCCTGGCCCTGGCCAGCGACGTGCGGATCGTCACCCCCAAGACGCGCATGAACGCCGCCTTCATCCGCATCGGCCTCAGCGCCTGCGACATCGGGGTCAGCTACTTCCTGCCCCGCATGGTCGGCAGTTCGGTGGCGGCGGAGTTCATGTTGACGGGCCGCTTCATCGGCGCCGACCGCGCCTATCAGCTCGGTCTCGCAAGCTGTGTCGTCGCGCCCGACCAGGTCGAGACCGAGGCCCGCGGGTTCGTCAAGGACATGCTGCATGCGACGCCCCTCGGCCTGCGCCTGACCAAGGAAGCGCTGAACCACGCCATCGACGCCAACGGCCTCGAGGCGGCCATCGCCATGGAAGACCGCAACCAGATCCTGGCCAGCAGCGACGGCGACTTCGCCGAGGGGGTGCGGGCCTTCCTGGAAAAGCGCGAGCCGGACTATTCGAAGACGCGGGGGTAGGGTGCGTGCGTCCTTCGACACGGCCCTGCGGGCCTGCTCAGGATGACGTGCAGGACGGGCTCCCTCGCCACGTCATGGTGAGCAGCGCCGAAGGCCCCCGGATTTGATCCGGGGGTCGAACCACGCTGGATGATTGCGGCGGCCGTCATTCAGGCCGACTGTGAAGGAAAAGGGGAGGCGCATCGTGGTCACAGTGAAACCCAATCCCTCCGGTTTCGGCGCCGAGATCACCGGGCTCGACATCAGCGCCCCGCTGCCGGCCGACCAGCTGGCGGCGGTCAATGCGGCCTGGGCGGCGCACGGGGTGGTCTGGTTTCCCGACCAGCCGCTCGACCATGACCAGCTGGAGGCCTTCACCCTGCAGTTCGGCGACTTCGGCTGGGATCCCTATGTGAAGCCCCTGGCCGACCGGCCGCACATCCTCGAGGTGCGCCGCGAGCCCGACGAGACCGCCAGCGTCTTTGGCGGCGCCTGGCACAGCGACTGGAGCTTCCAGGCGACGCCGCCCGCCGCGACGATCCTGCATTCGAAGGTCGTCCCGCCCGTTGGCGGTGACACCGAGTTCGCCGACGGCTGCCGCGCCTACGAGGCGCTGAGCCCGGTGATGCAGGGCATCCTCGATGGCCTGACGACGATCCATTCGGCCACCCGGCCCTACGGCGCCAACGGCATCTACGCCAACGAGGCGCCGGGCCGGTCGATGGAGATCATCAACTGCGTCGAGGCCGACAACCAGCAGACCCATCCGCTGGTGCGCGTCCACCCGGTCAGCGGGCGCAAGGCGCTGTTCGTCAATCCGATCTACACCCTTGGCGTCGCCGGGATGACCGAGGCGGAATCGGACAATCTGCTGACCTTCCTCTACCGCCACATGCTGCGGCAGGAGTTTGTCTATCGCCACAAATGGCGGCCCGACATGCTGATCCTGTGGGACAACCGCTGCTGTCTGCACAACGCGACGGGCGGCTATGACGGCCATCGCCGGGTCATGCACCGGACCACGGTGGCGGGGGAGGCTCCGATACCCGTCGCGCAATAAATCTTGTCATCCCGGACGCCGAAGGCGATCCGGGACCCAGATTCGGCTTCACGCACCGAGGACGGGATTTGATCTGGGTCCCGGCTCTCCGCTGCGCTTCGGCCGGGATGACAATGTGAGCATTTGAAGAGGATCTGACTTGGATTTCCAACTCGCCGAAGAGCACCAGATGCTCAAGGATCTGGTCGCGAAGTTCGTCCGCGACCAGCTGATCCCTCTCGAGCCGGCCGTGCTGGCCCGCGACGCCGCCGGCGAGTCGATCGCCCTGACCGCCGCCGAGCGGGCGCCGATCGACAAGGTCAGCAAGGAGCTGGGCCTCTGGGGCCTGGACGCGCCCGAGGACGTCGGCGGCGCCGACCTGCCGATGGTCGCCATGGTCGGTGTCTACGAGGAGATGGGCAAGACCATCACGCCCTACGTCCTGCCGCCGGACTCGCCGAACCTGCGCATGCTGATGGCCACGGTGAACGAGGAGCAGCGGGTCCAGTATCTGGCGCCCTACGTCGCCGGCGAGGCCATCTCGGCGATCGCCATTTCCGAACCGGGCGCGGGCGCCGACCCGGCCGGGATGATCACCAGGGCGGTCCGCGACGGCGACGACTGGGTGATCAACGGCCGCAAGATCTGGATCAGCAAGGCCAAGGAAGCGGACTTCACCGTGACCATGGCGGTCACCGACCCGGCGAAGGGCGCGCGCGGCGGCATCTCGGCCTTCCTGGTCGACAAGGGCACGCCCGGCTTCAACGTGCTGCGCGCCATCCCGATGATCGGCGGCCAGGTGACCTATGAGGTGGTCTACGAGGACTGCCGCATCCCTGGCTCGAAGCTGCTCGGCGAGGAGGGGCAGGGGTTCGCCCCGATGCAGACCCGCCTTTCGACCCGCCGCCTGCAGATGGGCATCTGGGGCTACACCCTGGCCCAGCGCGCGCTGGACATGATGATCGAGCACGCCGGCCAGCGGGAGACCTTCGGGGCGAAGCTGGCCGACCGCCAGGCGATCCAGTGGTGGGTCGCCGACGCCTCCACGAAAATCCACGCCGCCCGGCTGATGGCCTACGACATCGCCTGGAAACTCGACCAGGGCCGCGACGTGCGGGTCGAGATCTCGATGCTCAAGGTGTTCGGCACCGAGCTGGGCTGGGAGGTCATCGACCAGGCCATGCAGGCCTTCGGCGCCATGGGCATGACCAAGGAGCTGCCGCTGCAGATGATGGC
>DAORNX010000356.1:0-3117 GCA_035441225.1 Caulobacter sp. | reverse complement strand
CGGCATCCTTCGCGCGGGGCATAACGGGAAACGACCATGAGCGGCGCAGAACGCATTCCAGACGAGATCGCCTTCCAGGCGGTGAACCCGGCGGCCTATGCCGACGACAGCGTGCACGAGGCCTTCCGCTGGCTGCGCGCCAACAACCCGCTGGGCAAGGCCGAGCTGGAGGGGGTCTATCCGTTCTGGCTGGTCACCAGACACGCCGACATCCTCGAGATCAGCCGGCAGAACGACCTGTTCCATTCGGGCGACATGCCGACGACCTTCACCACCATCGAGGGCGACCGCATGGTGCGCGCCATGACCGGCGGCAGCCCGCACCTGGTGCGGACGCTGGTGCAGATGGACGCGCCCGACCACCCCAAGTACCGGATCATGACCCAGTCGTGGTTCCTGCCGCAGAACATCCGCAAGCTGGAGGACCGCATCCGCCAGATCGCGCGCCAGCACGTCGACCACATGGCCTCGCTCGGCGGCGAGTGCGACTTCGTCAACGAGGTGGCGCTGTTCTACCCGCTGCGGGTGATCATGGAGATCCTCGGCGTGCCGCCCGAGGACGAGCCGCGGATGCTCAAGCTGACCCAGGAGCTGTTCGGGGCCCAGGATCCGGACCTGAACCGCAACCAGAGCGAGGCCGGCGCCATGCAGGGGCCGGAGGCCCTCGCCGCGATCCAGAGCGTGATCGCCGACTTCTTCATGTATTTCAAGGCGATCACCGACGACCGCAAGGCCAGTCCGCGCGACGACGTGGCCAGCGTGATCGCCAACGGAAAGCTCGACGGCGAGCCGATCAACGACTTCGAGGCGATGAGCTACTACGTCATCGTCGCCACCGCCGGCCACGACACCACCTCGTCATCGACGGCGGGGGCCATCTGGGGCCTGTGCCAGTATCCGGAGGAACTGGCCAAGCTGAGGGCTGATCCGTCGCTGATCCCGGGCCTGGTCGACGAGGCCATCCGCTGGACCACCCCGGTGAAGCACTTCATGCGATCGGCGACGGCCGACACCGAGATCGGCGGCCGCAAGATCGCCAAGGGCGACTGGCTGTGGCTGGCCTATCCCTCCGGCAATCGCGACGAGACGGTGTTCGACGAGCCGGACGCCTTCCGGGTCGACCGGACGGGCGGCAAGCACCTGGCCTTCGGCTACGGCGCCCATGTCTGCCTGGGCCAGCACCTGGCCAAGATGGAGATGCGCATCCTGTTCGAGGAGTTGATTCCGCGGCTGACCTCGCTGGAGTTCGCCGGCGAGCCGCGCCGCAGCGTGGCCAGCTTCGTCGGGGGCCCGAAGGTTCTGCCGATCCGCTACGGCCTGACCTGATCACCAGACGCGAAACGGCCCCCGCCCGCGAGGGCGAGGGCCGTTGTCGTCGGGGTTGCGGCGTGAGCCTACTTGGCGTCGTTGGCGGTGTCCTCGACGGCCTGGCCGGCGGCCTGGACGTCCTTGCCCGCGCCCTCGATGGTGTTGCAGGCCGCGGCGAACAGGCTGGCGGCGGCAACGGCCAGAATAACGATCTTGCGCATGTCGCGTTCTCCTCGGGCCCCGGCGAGGCGGGGCGGTTGTGGCACGCCCGATCAACGCCTCGTGAGGCGGTCAGGTTCCGGCGGCGCGGGTCTCCGGCATCGGAAAGACCAGGCGGGCGGTGACGCCGCCCAGGCTGTTGGCTTCCAGGGCCGCCCGACCCCGCAACTGGCGGGCGAAGGCGGTCATCAGCGTGCGGCCGACTCCGCCGGCGGTGGCGGCGTCGGGCGCGGCGGTCTGGCCGCCGCCGTCATCGGCGATCGCCAGTTCGGCCTCGCCGTCGCGCAGGGTGAAGTCGACGCCCAGGTACCCGCCCCGGCCCTGCAACGCATGCTTCTGGGCGTTGGTCACGGCCTCGACGGCGAACAGGGCCAGCGGAGCCAGCTTGTCGGGATCGATGGACAGCCGGTCGGCCCGCACCTCGGTGCGGATGTGCCCACCGCCGCCGATGTCGCCGGCCAGCAGCTGGCCGATCAGTTCCTCGAGGAAGGGCTTGAGGTCGACGTGCTTGATGTCCGGCCCCTGGTAGAGGGCGCGATAGATCAGGGCCAGGGCGGTGATCCGCTGGCGCGTGTCGCTCATTGCCATCCGCGCAGCCGGATCGCTGAGCGCGCGTTCCTGCATGCTCAGCAGGGAGCTGATGACCTGCAGGTTGTTCTTCACCCGGTGATGGATCTCGCGCATCAGCGCGTCCTTCTGGTCCAGGTTTTCGTGCAGTGTCGCGTCGCGGGCGACGATCGTGGCGGCCATGTGGTCGAGGGTTTCGGCCAGCTCGCGGATTTCGGGCGGCGCGCGCTCGGCCTGAAGCGGCCGGACGGTGAACCGGCCCCGGGCGTAAATGGCGGCGATGCGCTGCAGATAGAGAATCCACCGGCCCACCCCGCGCTCGGTCGCGAAGACCACCGCGATCAGGGCGACGACGAAGGCGATCAGCGGGAAGACGATGCCCGACAGCGGGTCCAGCCAGGCCGTCGAGAACAGTCCGGCCGACGGGGCCGACAGGATGACGAACAGATTGTCGCCGACCAGCGGGGCGGCCGAATAGACCCGTCGGACGCCGTGCCGGTCCAGACCGTAGCCGAGGTAGGAGCCGCGCGCGCCGGCCCCGTCGATCCAGCTCTTCACCGTCCGCGGAAAGGCCATTTCGTCGGTCACCGACAGGAAACGCCCGTCGCGATCGACGACCGCCACCTGCGAGCCACGGGGCAGGGAGCGGTCCTCCAGCTCCGGCCTGAGGCTGGACAGGGGAATGACCGCGGCCAGCACATTGAACCCCGACTGGGGATCATACGACCGGGCGGCCGTGAACAGGCTTGGTTCGGCGGCGTAGGCCGCGCCGGGGGCGAGCGTCATCACCAGCGCTTCCCCGGCGGCCAGCTGGCGGAACCAGGGACGGTCGCGTCGCTGCGGGTCGGCGGGCACGCTCTCGGCCGAGCAGGCCACCCGCCCGATGCGGTCGAAGCGGATCAGATTGGCGTAGCCGGGCAGGCGCTGGCGGATGTCGGTCAGGCGTCGGGAGCAGTCGAGGCCGATCGCGCCGGGCCCGAGGGTCTCGAGCAGGACGCCGGCGGCTTCCATCCGCGCGCGGGC
>DAORNX010000355.1:0-3126 GCA_035441225.1 Caulobacter sp. | reverse complement strand
GGTGCGATCGCCGCGGCGACGCCCGCGCCCAGCAGGTAGGCGCGGTCGGGCTCGCCGACCAGCCGTTCGGCGGCGGCCGCGAAGCCTTCGCGGTCAAGGTTGGGCAGCACGCCCTTGCGATGGTCCTTCATCAGCCGCTCGATGGCCCGTTCGGCCAACGACTGGAACGACCGGATGATCTCGTGCACCCCCATGCCGCGGGCCTGGGCCTCGGGCACGGCGACCTTCTGGATGGCATGCTGCAGCTCGACGCCGGAGGCTTCGAGCTTTTCGACCAGGTCGGGCCGGTGCAACAGTTCGAAGGGGGTGGCCTTGTTGCGCGCCAGCCAGTTGTCGAGCAGCCGGCCGATCCGCTCGCGCGCGTGACAGGTGTAGAGGTCCGCCGGGCTGACGCACAGCGGCTCGGTGTTCTCGCGGACCTTCCGCGTCCTGGTCCGTTCGGGCGCGCCCTTGGACAGGATGGTCACCGAACGGAATTCCCGGCTCTCCGGGTCGAGGGTTTCCTTGGTCACGCGCACGGCGATGGCGCGGCCGTCGCTCAGCGCCTGCTCGGCGGTCTCGATCGCCCGGGCGCGATCCTCGGTCGCCATGTCGAGCGACCAGCCCGAGCCGGGCTGGCGACGCACGAACAGTTCGTAGTGAACCTGACCCCGTTCCATGACCCGCATCCATAAGGGCAAGGCCCTAAGGTCGTGTTTACGATGCGAAAGCGCCGCAATGGGGCCATGCTGGCGGGTGATTTCCTTGCGCCGGGCCGGGACCGCGCTAGGTTTCAGCCCGCGAGACGCTCAAACGAAGGACTGCAATGGCCAACATCACCCTGGTGGACGACGACGAGAACATCGTCGCCTCCGTTTCACTGGCGCTGGAGAGCCATGGTCACACCGTGACGGCCTGTCACGACGGGGTCGCTGGCCTCGAGTCCCTGCAAAACAATCCGCCGGACCTGGCCATCCTCGACGTGAAGATGCCGCGCATGGACGGGATGGAGCTGTTGCGCCGCCTGCGCCAGACGTCCGACCTGCCGGTGATCATGCTGACCAGCAAGGACGAGGAGATCGACGAGATCCTCGGCTTCAACCTCGGCGCCGACGACTATATCCACAAGCCGTTCAGCCAGCGGCTGCTGCTGGAGCGGGTCAAGGCGGTGCTGCGCCGCGCGGGCCTGGACGAGGCGATCAAGGCCGGCGGTCCGGTCGATCCCGGCGCCCGCTCGATGAAGCGCGGCAAGCTGACCCTCGATCCCGAGCGGCATGACAGCCTGTGGGACGGCAAGCCGGTGCGGTTGACCGTGACCGAGTTCCTGCTGCTGCAGTCGCTGGCCCAGCGGCCCGGGTTCGTGAAGAGCCGCGACAACCTGATGGACGCGGCCTACGACGATCAGGTCTATGTCGACGACCGCACGATCGACAGCCACATCAAGCGGATGCGCAAGAAGTTCCGCCAGGTGGATCCGACCTTCGACGCGATCGAGACCCTGTATGGCGTCGGTTACCGATACCGCGAGTCCTGAGCCGGAGGCGTCCGCGCGCCGCCGTCTGTGGCCCCAGGGCTCGCGCCTCGGCCGGCTGATCATCGTCCTCAATTTCCTGGGTCTGGCGATCCTGGTGATTGGAGCCCTGACGCTCAACGAGATGCGCCGCGGCCTGGTCAACGCGCGCATTGAAAGCCTGATCACCCAGGGCGAGTGGGTCGCCCGGCTGATCGACGAGGCGGCCACGGTCGGCGAGCCCGAGCCGGCGCTGCAGCCGCAACGGGCCGCCCAGCTGCTGCAACTGCTGCACCTGCCGCGCAGCCAGCGCGTGCGGCTGTTCGACAAGGACGGCCGGTTGATCGCCGACTCCTATTTCGTCGCCGACCGGGTCGACTGGAAGCCGTTGCCGCCGGCCCGCAAGCCGGGTCAGAAGGCTCCCGCCCCCGAGCGCAATCCGACCGAGGAGCGAGCCGCCCGGGCCCTCAAGGCGGAGCTGGCCGCGGCCATGCGCGGCGAGCAGGTCAAGGGGCGGCGCATCGGCGAGGGCGGCGAGCAGCTGGTGTCGGTATCCCTGCCGATCCAGCGGGTGCGGGCCGTGCTGGGCGTGCTGACCCTGGAGGCCGGCGACGTCGATTCGATCATCGCCGCCGAGCGGGCCGCGCTGATCCCGTTCATTCTCATCGCGCTCGGCGTCACCACCCTGTCGAGTTTCCTGATCTACGCCCTGGTGGCGCGGCCGGTGCTGCGCCTGGCCCGGGCCGCCGACCGCGTGCAGCAGGCCCGGGCGCGGTCCATCTCCATGCCGGATCTGGCCGGCCGGCAGGACGAGATCGGCGACCTGACCCGCTCCCTCGAGCAGATGACCGACAGCCTGTCTGAGCGGATGGACGCCATCGAGCGGTTCGCCGCCGACGTGGCCCACGAGATCCGCAATCCCCTGACCTCGATCCGCTCGGCGGTCGAGACGCTCGACCTGGTCGGCGAGGGGCCGGCGCGCGCGCGGCTGACCGGGATCCTCAAGCAGGATGTGGGCCGGCTCGACCGGCTGGTCACCGACATCGCCAACGCCTCGCGACTGGACGCGGAGCTGTCGCGCGACGAGCCCCGCCGCATCGATCTGGTGCGGTTGATCGGCGATATCGTCCACGTCTACGGCGCCTCGGCCGACCCGGGGGCGGTGACGGTGCGGATCCTGGCGGCCGAACCCGCCGAAGCCCTGGTCGTGGCCGGCCGCGAAGGGCCGCTGGGCCAGGTTTTCCGGAACCTGATCGACAACGCCCGGTCGTTCAGCCCGCCCGGCGGCGAGGTGCGGGTGACCCTGTCACGGACACGGGGGCGGGTCGCCGTGGCGGTCGAGGACGACGGCCCGGGCATCCCGCCCGACAACCTCGAGACCGTGTTCGAGCGGTTCTATACCTCGCGGCCCAAGGGCACGGCGTTCGGCGGCAACTCCGGTCTCGGCCTGTCGATCGCCCGCCAGATCGTCGCGGCGCACGGCGGCGACATCCATGCCGAGAACCGCACCGACGCGAGCGGGGCGATCGTCGGCGCGCGCTTCGTCGTGCATCTGCCGGAGCGGGCCGGGTGATCCGCCACGCCGGCCTGGTCGCGCTGCGCCGGCGCGGCGTCTGGCGCGGTGTGCTGATCGAGGG
>DAORNX010000354.1:1658-3133 GCA_035441225.1 Caulobacter sp. | reverse complement strand
CCCCGGCCCAGGTGGCGGCCGCCGTCACCGCCATCCGCCTGCGCGGCGAGACTGTGGGCGAGATCGTCGCCTGCGCCCGCGCCATGCGCCGGGCCGCCGTGCACCTCGACCTGCCCTACGAGACGGTCGACGTCTGCGGCACGGGCGGCGACGGCCTGCATACGCTGAACATCTCCACGGCCGTCGGCTTCGTGGCGGCCGGCGGCGGGCTGAAGGTGGCCAAGCACGGCAACCGGGCCATCACCAGCAAGTCCGGCACGGCCGATGTGCTGGCCGCCCTGGGGGTCAACATCGATCCGGGCCTCGACAGGCAGCGCGCGGCGCTCGACCAGGCCGGCATCTGTTTCCTGTTCGCCCAGGCCCACCACGGGGCGATGAAACATGTCTCGCCGATCCGCCAGCAGCTCGGATTCCGCACGATTTTCAATCTGTTGGGGCCGTTGACCAATCCAGCCGGCGCGCGCCGGCAGGTGGTCGGGGTCTCGGCGCCGCGCTTCGTCGAGCCGATCGCCCAGGCCCTGGGCGCCCTGGGCGCGGTGCGGGCCTGGTCGGTGCATGGCCAGGGCATGGACGAGCTGACCACGACCGGCGAAACCGAGGTCGCCGAATGGCGCGACGGTGGCGTTCGTCTGTTTCAGATTACGCCGGAAGCCGTTGGACTGGCTCGAAGTTCGCTTGCCGACCTGACAGGCGGAGATCCTGACTTCAACGCCACCGCCCTGCGCGATCTGCTGAAGGGCAAGACCGGCGCCTATCGCGACATCGTCCTGCTCAACGCCGCCGCCGCCTTCCTCGTCGCCGACCGGGTCGAGACCCTGCGCGAGGGGGTCGAACGGGCCGGAGCGGTGATCGACGACGGGCGGGCGCTGAAGGCGCTGGACCAGCTGGTGGCGATCACCAATGGCTAGCTTCAATCCGATTGTCCCCGCGCAGGCGGGGACCCAAGCGATTTGTCGGCTACCCCTGCTTGGGCTCCCGCCTACGCGGGAGCAATCGGGTGTGGAGTCATGACCGACATCCTCACCAGAATCGCCGCCTACAAGCGGGATGAGGTGGCCGGGCGGAAGTCCGCGCGCTCACGGGCGGACATCGAGGCCGCGGCGATGGCCGCCGGCGCCCCGCGGGGTTTCAAGGCGGCCCTCGAGCGCCACCATGCCCCGGGCCGCCTGGCCCTGATCGCCGAGATCAAGAAGGCTTCGCCATCCAAGGGCCTGATTCGCGGCGACTTCGATCCGCCGGCGCTGGCCCGCGCCTATGAGGCCGGCGGCGCGGCCTGCCTGTCGGTGCTGACCGACGGGCCGAGCTTCCAGGGCGCCGACAGCTATCTGGTCGCCGCCCGGGCGGCGACCGCCCTGCCCTGCATCCGCAAGGACTTCCTCGTCGATCCCTGGCAGGTGGCCGAGAGCCGCGCCCTGGGCGCGGACGCCATCCTGGTCATCCTGGCGATGATCGACGACGCCCTGGCCGCTGACCTG
>DAORNX010000354.1:0-1606 GCA_035441225.1 Caulobacter sp. | reverse complement strand
CGAGATGGACCGCGCCGGCGCGATGGGTGCGACGCTGGTCGGGGTCAACAATCGCGACCTGCGCAGCTTCACCGTCGACCTGTCGATTACCGAGCGGCTCGCCGCGCGCGCGCCGGCCGGATCGCTGCTGGTCACCGAGAGCGGCCTCTTCACCGCCGCCGACGCGGCCCGGCTGGAAGCCTGCGGGGCGAAGGCTATGCTGGTCGGGGAAAGCCTGATGCGTCAGGCCAACGTCGAGGCGGCGACCCGGGCGCTGCTGGGCGCGGCTACCCCGCCCTGACCGCCGCCGGCCGCAGCGATTCGACCTCGCCGGCCGCCCGAGCCTTGCGGCCCATGGTCCAGTTCGATTGCAGCCGCACCTTCGGATTGGGCGCGCTCCAGATCTCGCCGCTGTCGTCGAGCGCAACGACCCAGATCAGGTGGTGTTCGGGGCCATAGTCGATGACCGCGATGGCCTGGCCAGGGCCCTTTCCCTCGACGGTCATGGGAATCGGTGTCTGCAATTGAGTGAACGCCATGGGTCTCACACTGGGGGTCCGCCCGGCGAAAACGGCCGGCAAGCCACGCTGTTCCTTGGCTTCTTCGGCCGCGAAACGGCGTTAACTTGACAGAAACGAAGAACACCTAGAGAACATCGACAGTTGTTAGCGGTTTGTTCCGCGACAGATTCGGTGGCGAGGCCCGGCAGATGCTCACCCGCAAGCAGCACGAACTGCTCATGTTCATCCACGAGCGGATCAAGGAGACCGGCGTCTCCCCGTCGTTCGACGAGATGAAGGAGGCGCTCGACCTGGCCTCCAAGTCCGGCATCCACCGGCTGATCACGGCGCTTGAGGAACGCGGTTTCCTGCGCCGCCTGCCGCACCGGGCCCGGGCGCTCGAGGTGACCAAGCTGCCGCAGCAGGCGACGACATCCGCGCCGTCCGGCGGGCGACAGGCGTTCAAGCCGCAGGTCGTGCCCGGCGACAGACTGACCACGCCGCCCCCGTCAGCCATCGCCAATGACGTGCGCGAGATTCCGCTGCTGGGCCGGATCGCCGCCGGCTCGCCGATCGAGGCGCTGCAGGTCGAGCGCGACAGGATGCTGGTGTCCGAGAGCATGCTCGGCGCGGGCGAACACTATGTGCTCGAGGTGCAGGGCGACTCGATGATCGAAGCCGGCATCCTCGACGGCGACTTCGTGCTGATCCGCAAGACCGACACCGCCCACAGCGGCGAGATCGTCGTGGCCCTGGTCCAGGGCGAGGAAGCCACCCTCAAGCGCCTGCGCCGCAAGGGCGCCAGCATCGCGCTCGAGGCGGCCAACCCGAAGTACCAGACCCGCGTCTATGGTCCTGACCAGGTCGAGGTCCAGGGCAAGCTGGTCGGGTTGATCCGCAAGTATCACTGACTCCGGCCGTCATCCTCGCGCTTGTCGCGAGGCTCCATGCACACGAAGCTTCAGAAGGGGGCGCAGCTTGGGTCGCGCCCCCGTTTCCTTGACGCCGATGGTCCTGGGTGGTCGGAACAAGTCCGACGATGACGGCAGGAACCGTGACGGCCTACCCCGTCCACGGCCGCCGCCCCCGCGCGTCATTCGCCCACCGCACCCGCCAGCCGTCCCGCG
>DAORNX010000353.1:0-3141 GCA_035441225.1 Caulobacter sp. | reverse complement strand
CGCGACCGCGACGGTCGGCCGGATGGCCGTCCCGGCGGTTGGGATCGTGACGGACGTCCCGGCGGGCCCGGCGGCTGGGATCGCGACGGTCGCGGACAGCGCTGGGATGGACGCCGTCCGGGCGAGGGCCGCGGCATGCGCAATCGCGACCACGGCCGGCGCTGGTATGACTCTCAGTCCTGGCGGCGGGCCTACCATGCCCAGCGCCGCTATCGCGTGGCCCCCTACCGCTATCCCAGCGGCTGGTACGCCCGCAGCTGGGCCTACAACGACTTCCTGCCGTTCGGCTGGTTCACCGCCAGCTACTATCTGAACGCGGGAGCCTATGGCCTGCCGTACCCGCCGATCGGCTGCGAGTGGGTCCGCGTCGGCCAGGACGCCCTGCTGGTCGACATCTGGACCGGCCGCGTGATCAGCGTCTACTACGGCCTGTTCTGGTAGGTCGCGCATCGGCATCGAGACGGCCCCGGAGGCGACTCCGGGGCCGTTTTCGTTGGGCGCCGGCCAGTTGAATATTGTCGCGGGGCGTGGTCCGACCCTTGACCTTCGGGCAATTTTCCGCTCGATAGCCCGGCCTTTGCTGCACTGCCGTTGCGCAGGTGCGGCGCAATCGACCAAACCGGAGAAAAATCATGCGCGTCTACTATGACCGCGACGCAGATCTGGCCCGCATTCTGGACCGGAAGATCGCGATCGTAGGCTATGGCAGCCAGGGCCACGCCCACGCGCTCAATCTCCGCGATTCCGGCCTCAAGAACGTCGCCGTGGCGCTGCGCCCGGGCTCGGCCTCGGCGAAGAAGGCCGAGGGCGAGGGCCTGAAGGTCATGACGGTGGCCGAGGCGGCGGCCTGGGCCGACGGCATCATGATCCTCGCGCCCGACGAACTGCAGCGCGGCATCTACGAGAACGAGATCGCGCCGAACATTCGTGACGGCGCGGCCCTGCTGTTCGCTCACGGCCTGAACGTCCACTTCGGGCTGATCGAGCCCAAGGCCAGCGTCGACGTGCTGATGGTCGCGCCCAAGGGCCCGGGCCACACGGTGCGTGGCGAATACCTCAAGGGTGGCGGCGTGCCCTGCCTGATCGCCATCCACCAGGACGCCACCGGCAACGCCATGGACCTTGGCCTGGCCTACGCCAGCGCCATCGGCGGCGGTCGCTCGGGCATCATCGAGACCAACTTCCGCGAGGAATGCGAGACCGACCTGTTCGGCGAGCAGGCCGTGCTCTGCGGCGGCCTGGTCGAGCTCATCCGGGCCGGCTTCGAGACCCTGGTCGAGGCCGGCTACGCGCCGGAGATGGCCTATTTCGAATGCCTGCACGAGGTGAAGCTGATCGTCGACCTGATCTATGAAGGCGGTATCGCCAACATGAGCTACTCGATCAGCAACACCGCCGAATACGGCGCCTATGTCAGCGGGCCGCGGGTGGTGACGCCCGACACCAAGGCCGAGATGAAGCGCATTCTCGAGGATATCCAGTCGGGCCGTTTCGTGCGCGACTTCATGCTCGAGAACCAGGTCGGCCAGCCCAGCTTCAAGGCCACCCGTCGGCGCGCCGCCGAACACCCGATCGAGGAGGTCGGTGGCCGCCTGCGCGCGATGATGCCGTGGATTACGAAGAATAAACTGGTCGACAAGGCGCGGAACTAGGTCCGCAGGCGGACGCGAGCCGCCCGGCCGCTACCGGGGCGGCATGCGGATCGCGCCATCCAGCCGGACGGTCTCGCCGTTGAAGTAGCCGTTGCGCAGCATGGTCACGGCCAGGTCGGCGTATTCCTCCGGGTGGCCGAGCCGGCGCGGGAACGGCACCGAGGTCGACAGGCTGTCGAAGATCGCCGGCGCCCGGGTCTTCACGCCCAGCATCGGTGGCGTGGCCATGATGCCGGGCAGGATGGTGTTGATGCGGATGCCTTCGTTGGCCAGGTCGCGGGCAATGACCAGGGTCATGCCCTTGATGGCCGCCTTCGAGGCCGCGTAGGCGACCTGGCCGACCTGGCCGTCCTCGGCCGCCACCGAGCCGGTGTTGACGATGGCCCCGCGGGCGCCGTCCTCGTCGGGCTCGAGCGTGGCCATGCCGGCCGCGCTCTTGACGATGCAGCGAAAGGTGCCGACCGTGTTGAGGCCCAGCACCCACTCGAAATCGGACACGACGAACGGCTTGATCTCGCCGGTCTGTTTGTCGCGGGCGATGGTCTTGCCGCCCCGGCCGCCGCCGGCGCAGTTGACCAGGTAGCGCTCCTGGCCGTGCGCCGCGCGGGCCTTGGCGAAGCCGGCGTCGACCGAGGCCTCGTCCATCACATTGACCTCGCAGAACAGCGCGCCGAGCTCGTCGGCCTTCTTCCGCCCGGTCTCGGGGTTGAGATCGAAGATGGCGACCTTCACACCCAGGTCGCGCAGGGCCTTGACCGTCGCCGCGCCGAGGCCGGACGCGCCGCCGGTGACCACGGCGGAAACGCTGCTGTCGAGTTTCATGGCTGTTCTCCCAGGATCGCCGGCCTTTCGCGACCGGGCTTGTCGGCGCAGTTGAGCGCCGGCGACGCTGGGGCAGGCAAGCGGCGTCGCGCCTGCATTCAAAGACCGGGCGCGAGGGCCCTGGGAATGTCGATGCCGATGTCCAGCAGCTGCTGCGCCTTGCCCTTGGCCAGCGGGTCGAGCCGCAGGCTGGAGAACTGCCCGCCGCCCAGGGCCTGGATGAAATGCAGGTTCAGGGCGTTCATGCCCGGCAGCTCATAGCGGATGACCTTCGGATCGGTCGCGCCCTCGAAGTCGTGGGCGAACCAGGACCGCATCCGGGCCTCCGACAGCCCCGCGCGGATCCACGGCAGCCAGGCCGGGTCGCGGGCGATGACCCCGATGTTGAAGGCGTCCCCCTTGTCGCCTGACCGGGCCCAGGCCAGGTCGACCAGCGGCACGGTGACCATGTCGGCATCCGGCGCGGGGTCGGCGGGGCGCGGCGGGGGGACGACCTTCGCGGGATCATGGCCGCCGCCGGCCGTCGGGGTGACGGTCAGGGTCCGGTCGCCGACCGACACGGTCGCCGGAAACTGCTCGCGCGGCAGCAGGATCGAGAACACCCGGGCCACGGGCGTGATGGTCGGCGCGCCGCCGAACCAGCCGGTGGTGCCGACGCTCATCGAGG
>DAORNX010000352.1:0-3151 GCA_035441225.1 Caulobacter sp. | reverse complement strand
GACCTGGACCTCGCCGCCTTCGCCCTGGCCGCGCCGATGGACGGCGACCCGCCGACCGCCTTCGGGCTGGTCGTCGACGGCGTGCACTACGCCGGCGCCTGCCAGACCCGGCACGGCGACTATCCGTTCTGCGACGGGCTCGACCTGCCGTCCTATTCCACCGCCAAGTCGATCGTCGGCGGCATCGGCCTGATGCGGCTCGAGGCCCTGCATCCGGGCAGCGCCCGTGCGCTGATCGCCGACCATGTGCCGGCCTGCGCCCGGGGCGACGACTGGCGCGGCGTGACCCTGGCCGACGCCCTGGACATGGCCACGGGCCTCTATGGTTCGACGGCTTTCGAGGCGGACGAGAACGCGCCGGCCGGCCAGGTGTTCTTCGACGTCGAGGACCATGCCGCCAAGGCCGCCTACGCCTGCGGCCACTTCCCACGCCGCGCCGACCCCGGAACCACCTTCGTCTACCGCACGGCCGATACCTACCTGCTCGGGTCGGCGATGTCCGACATCCTCCGGCAGGCGGGCGAGGGCGACCTCTACGATGACCTGGTCGCGCCCCTGTGGCGCTCGTTGCGGCTCAGCCCGACGATCATGCAGACCCGCCGGACGTATGACGCGGCCCGCCAGCCGTTCACCGGCTGGGGCCTGACCTACCATCGCGACGACATCCTGCGTATCGCCGGCTGGCTCGAGGGCGGCGCCGTGATCGACGGCCGTCCGGCGCTCGACGGGGGCCTCCTGACGGCGGCGCTGCAGAAGGATCCCGCCCGTCCCGGCCTGACGGCGGGCGGTCCGGCCTTCCGTTACAAGGCCGGCTTCTGGGCGCGCGACATCGGCGGGCCGCTGGGCTGCTCCCGGCCGGTCTGGGCGCCCTTCATGTCGGGCTTCGGCGGCATCTCCGTCGTGCTGCTGCCGGGCGGCGTGACCTACTACTATTTCGGCGACAGCGGCGTGTTCGACTGGGCCCCGGCCGCTGTCGCGGCGGGCCGGATCAGGGATATGTGCTCATGACCGACGACGCCCTCACCGCGCCGGCCGCGCGTCGCGGCCTGCCAGGGGTTCCGGAGGACGGCCTGCTGGCCAGCGTCCTGCTGTCCTTCCTGGCCACGGCCGGCCTGTTCTACGTCAACATCATGGCGGCGCTGGTCGACGGCCTGATCAGCGGCGCCGGCCTGACCGCCAAGCAGGCCGGCCTGGTGGCCTCGGCCAATGTCTATGGCGCGGCCGTCGGCGCCCTGGCGGCGGTGTTCGTCATCCGCCGGCTGCCCTGGCGGCCGACCGCCATCACGGTGCTGCTGGGCCTGATCACGATCGACCTTGCCTCGACGCTGCTGCGCGATCCGCAGGTGCTGATCGCGGTGCGGTTCCTGCACGGCCTGGTCGGCGGCCTGCTGGTCGGCGTGGCCTTCGCGGTCATCGCGCGGACGAAGTCGCCGGACCGCACCTTCGGCATGCTGCTGGTCGTGCAGTTCGGCCTCGGCGGCCTGGGCCTGATGTTCCTGCCGCGGCTGGTCCCGGTGTTCGGCCCCGGCGTGCTGTTCATCGCCCTGGCGGCCTTCAGCCTGGCGACCCTGGCCATGACGCCCTTCCTCGGCGCCTACGAGGCCGCGCCGAAAGTCGCGGCGAGCGGTCCAAAGGCGCCGACCCGCTGGATTCCGCTGGTGCTGGTGTTCGCCGCCATCTTCCTGTTCCAGGCCGCCAACATGGGACTGGCGGCCTACATCATCGGCCTGGGCAAGGGCGCCGGACTGGAGCTCGGCTTCATCACCGACACGCTCGGCGCGGCCAACTGGATCGGCGCGCTCGGCTCGGTGCTGGTGGTCGTCATGGGCGCCCGGTTCGGCCGCTTCTGGCCGATCGTCGCCGGACTGGTCCTGACGCTCGTCGGCGCCTGGGCCTTCCATTTCAGCGAGCTGCCGTGGGTCTATCTGGTCGCCAACATCGGCACGGCGATCACCTGGGCCTTCGTCATCCCCTATCTGCTCGGCATGAGCGCCGCCTTCGACAAGGCCGGCCAGATGGCCGCGCTGGCCGGCTTCTTCTCCAAGATGGGGCTGGCCTCGGGCCCGGCCATGGCTGCCTTCGTCGCCGCCGGCGGCCGGTACGACGGCCTGATCAACATCTCGGTTCTCGGCCTGGCGCTCAGCGGCCTGGCCGCGATCGCCCCGGCCCTCGCGCTCGACCGACAGCGCCCACCGGGCTGACCCACGCCACACCCCTGCCGCCGCGGCGGCCGAAACATCCAGTCTGTCTCCAGGAGTTCATGCCCATGTCCGCCAACGCTGACCTGTTGACCCGCCGCCTGGCCGCCGTGCCGCGCGGGGTCGCCACCGCCACCGCCATCTTCGCCGCCCGCGCCGAGAACGCCGAGCTGTGGGACGTCGAGGGCAATCGCTACGTCGACTTCGCCGGCGGCATCGCCGTGCTCAACACCGGCCACCGCCATCCGAAGGTGCTGGCGGCGGTCCGCGCGCAGCTCGACGCCTACACCCACACCGCCTTCCAGGTGGTGGCCTATGAGCCCTACATCGCCCTGGCCGAGCGGCTCAACGCCCTGGCGCCGTTCGAGGGGCCGGCCAGGACGATCCTGTTCACCACCGGCGCCGAGGCGGTCGAGAACGCGGTCAAGATCGCCCGCGCCGCGACGGGCCGGTCGGCGGTCATCGCCTTCACCGGCGGCTTCCACGGCCGAACCATGCTGACCATGGCCATGACCGGCAAGGTCGCGCCCTACAAGCGGCTGTTCGGCCCTCTGCCGGCCGAGGTGTTCCACGCCCCGTTCCCGATCCCGCAGTACGGGGTCAGCGTCGAGGACAGCCTCAGGGCCCTGGACTTCCTGTTCCGCGCCGACGTCGAGCCCGAGCGGGTGGCGGCCATCGTCATCGAGCCGGTGCAGGGGGAGGGCGGCTTCCAGCCCGCGCCGCCGGAGCTGCTGCGCGCGCTGCGGGAGATCTGCGACCGGCACGGCATCCTGCTGATCTCCGACGAGGTGCAGGCCGGCTTCGCCCGCACCGGCAGGATGTTCGGCATCGAGCACAGCGGCGTGCAGCCCGACCTGGTCACGGTGGCCAAGTCGCTGGCCGGCGGCTTCCCGCTGTCGGGCGTCATCGGCCGGGCGGCGATCATGGACGCGGCCGAGCCGGGCGGCCTGGGC
>DAORNX010000351.1:0-3162 GCA_035441225.1 Caulobacter sp. | reverse complement strand
CGCCTCGAACCGCTCCAGCGCGAACCGGGCGAAGGCCAGCATGTTGGCGACGCGGTCGCCGTCGCCGGTTTCCAGGGTGAATGACGCCTCGACGGGGCCAACGATCCCCACGCAGGTGTGGCCCGCCGCGTCGCCGTAGGGGTTGCCGGTCGGGCCGGCCGCGCCGGTCTCGCACAGGCCCCAGGTTCCGCGCAGCTTCTCGCGGATCACGCCGGCCATGAACAGGGCGTAGGGCTCGGTCGAGGAGCGCACGCCCGGCGGCATGGACTCGCGCGTCAGCCCCAGCAGCCCGCGCGCCACGTTGGGCGTGTAGGTCACGCTGGCGCCCTGGTACCAGACCGAGGCCCTCGGCACGGCCAGCAGCGCCGCCGAAACCAGGCCGCCCGAGGACGACTCCGAGACCGCGACACTCTCGCCCCGTTCGACCAGGCGGGCGCCGATCCGTTCGGCGATGGGAATCAGGGTGTGCATCTAGCGTCCAGCCTCGTCCATCATGGCGTCGAGCTCGGCGTCGAACAGGCGGCAGGCCGCCACCACCGTCGCCACCGCGCCAAGGAAGAAGGCCTGCGGCACCGTGGCGAAGTCGTCGGTCGGCTTGTGGTATTCGGGATGGTCCTCGACGCCGAAGTAGACCCAGGGAATCCCCTTGTCCGCGAAGGCCGCCTGGTCGGACTGGCTGGTCCAGTTGCCATGCGGCCCGTCGATGTCGCTGTCGTGTCCCTGCTTCAGGGTCACCGGCGCGGTGGCGGCGAGGCGCTCGATCCGGGTCCGGAGCCAGGGAAACCGCGATCCGCCCGAGGCGTAGATCTCGCCCCCCGCGTTCTTGGCGATCATGTCGAAATTGACGTTGAGGCCGATGTCCGCCAGCGGGACGGCCGGGGAAGCGACGAAGGCGCGGGCGCCGCGCAGGCCGGTCTCCTCGCCGTCGAGCGCCACCAGAATGACGGTGTGGACCGGCGGCGTCGCCGTGAAGGCCTCGGCCACCGCGAGAAGGCCCGCCACGCCCGAGGCGTTGTCATCCGCGCCGTTGTAGATCACCCCGCCGCGGGTCCCCAGATGGTCATAGTGCGCCGTGACCACCAGCACCTTGCCGCCGGGGCGCGAGCCTTCGATCCGGACGATCAGATTGACGCCGTGGACTTCCTTGCCGTCCGAGCCGCGGGTGAAGCCGAACGGCTGCTCGACCACCGCCAGCCCGAGATCGCGGAAACGGCCGGCGATATAGGCTCGCGCCCTGGCCGAGCCTTCGGTCTCGATGCCGCGGCCGCCCATGTCGTCGGCCGACAGGATGCGCACGTCGTCGAGCGCATGGTCGCCCGGCGCGGCCAGGGCCGGCGAACTGGCGAGGCAGATCGCGAGGGCGGCGACGGCGAGGCGGCGCATGGACTCTCCGGACGGCATCACGCCCTCAATGCGGCCACGGACGGCCCGGCGCAAGCCGGTCATCCGCCGTTCAGGCGGACAGGCGCAGGGTCGTCGCTCGCCATCGGCCCCATCGATCGGGTGACTCATGAAGTTTCTTTCCGCCACAGCGGTCGTCCTGCTGCTGCTGGCCCCTGCCGCCGCAGCGGCCAGGGCGCCGGCCTGTGACGTCACCGTCACCTTCAGCAGCCTGGCGATGGGCATCGACACCGGGGCCTTCGCCCGGGTCGAGCGCTATGTCGCCCGGCATCGCCGCCTGGTCTCAGCCGCCACGACGACCGCCTGGGGTCACGAGGGGGAACGGACGCTCTGCCTGACGACCCCGTCGCGACGGGCCGCCACGACCGTGTTCCGCGACATCCGCGATCTGGTCGGCAAGGGCCGTCGCGGCCCGGTCGAGGTGCGCACCCTCGACGGCCGCGTCTGGCAGTCGAGGCCGAACGCCCGATAGGCCATACCGCTTTTTCTGCTTTGCCTCCCCCGCGTCGCCCGGCCATCATGCCGGCAACGAGACAAAGGGAGCGAAGCATGGACGCCCAGTCGCAATGGACCGGCCTGAACGCCGGCCGGCTTGAACGCATCACCGACCACATCGAGCGCAACTACATCCAGCCCGGCAAGATCGCCGGCTGCCAGGTCGAGGTGCGGCGACACGGGCACCAGGCCTATGCCCGCAGCTTCGGCCTGCGCGACCGCGAACGCGGCGTGGCCTGGAGCGACGACACCATCGTGCGCATCTATTCGATGACCAAGCCGATCGTCTCGGTGGCGCTGATGACCCTGTTCGAACAGGGCCGCTTCGAACTCGACGATCCGGTCCACCGCTTCATCCCCGAGTGGAAAAACCACCGCGTCTGGGTCTCCGGCGAGGGCGCCGGCATGGTCACCGTGGCCCCGGACCGGCCGGTCAGCTTCCGCGACGTGCTCAGCCACACCGCCGGCCTGACCTACGGTTCGATGCTGGCCCACCTGACCGGCCTGCCGATCGAGCACCCGGTCGACAAGGCCTATGACGAGGTCGGCGTGCGCCGCGGCGAGGGCGAGACCCTCGACCAGTTCCTGCAGAAGCTGGGCGAGGTCCCCCTGCGCTACCAGCCCGGCCAGCGCTGGATGTACAGCCTCGCCACCGACGTCTGCGGCGGCCTGGTCGAGCGGGTCAGCGGCATGCCGCTGGAGGACTATCTGAAACAGGCGATCTTCGAGCCGCTGGGCATGGTCGATACCGCCTTCCACGTGCCGGCCGACAAGGTCGGCCGCTTCGCCGCCAACTACATGCGCCTGCCCGACAAGAGCCTGCGCCTGTCCGACGACCCGACCAACAGCACCTATCTGCGGGATCCGGTGTTCAAGTCGGGCGGCGGCGGCCTGGTCGGCACGATGGCCGACTATGTGCGGTTCGCCGAGATGCTGCGGGCCGGAGGCGCGCTGGACGGCGCGCGGGTGATCGGACCGCGCACCCTGGACCTGATGACGAAGAACCACCTGAAGGACGGGCAGGACCTGACCCAGGCGGCGATCGGCGGCTTCTCCGAGACCGCCAACGCCGGCATCGGCTTTGGCCTGGGCTTCGCCATGACCATCGACCAGACGCTGACCGGCGGCCTGTCCAGCGGCGACTTCTACTGGGGCGGCGCGGCCTCGACGATCTTCTGGGCCGACCCGAAGGAGGACATCTCGGTGGTCTTCATGACCCAGCTGATGCCGTCGGCGACGTTCAACTTCCGCGGCCAGCTGAAGAGC
>DAORNX010000350.1:0-3165 GCA_035441225.1 Caulobacter sp. | reverse complement strand
TCGAGGCATTCGGCGGCCAGCCGGCCGGCCTTGCGCATGCCCTCGAAGCCCTCGGCGCCATGGATGCGGATCTCGCCGGTGCGGTACTCCGCGTCGGAAATGGCGTCGGTCAGGGTCATCAATCGGTCCTTTCGTCCGGGCCGGAAAATCCGGGGGACGATGCGCGTGTCGGTCCGTCCTATGTCGCAACCCTATCACAAAAGTTCAATGATCGCTCCCGAGAAGCCCGGCGACTGGCCGTCAGCCGGGCGTCGCGCTAAACGCCCCGCCCATGACCGCCCCTAGGACCGGATTGAAAGCTGTGCCCCGCACCGTCTGGGCGCTCGGGCTGGTGTCGATGTTCACCGACGTCTCGTCGGAGATCATCCACAGCCTGCTTCCGGTGTTCCTGGTGACGGGCCTCGGGGCCAGCGTGGCCCTGGTCGGCCTGATCGAGGGCGTGGCCGAGGCGACGGCCTCGATCACCAAGCTGTTCTCGGGCTGGATCAGCGACCGGTTGGGCAAGCGCAAGCTGCTGGTGCTGATCGGCTACGGTCTTGCGACCCTGACCAAACCGGTCTTCCCGCTCGCGGTCACACCGTTCGAGGTTATGGCCGCACGCTTCGCAGACCGCATCGGCAAGGGCATTCGCGGCGCGCCGAGGGACGCCCTGATCGCTGACATCACGCCCAACGGGGGGCGCGGCGCGGCCTATGGCCTGAGGCAGTCCCTGGACACCGTCGGCGCCTTCGTCGGGCCGCTGATCGCCATGGCGCTGATGGTCGTGCTGGCGGGCGACATGCGGGCGGTGTTCGGCTGGGCGGTCGTGCCGGCGATGATCGCGGTGGTCCTGATCATCATCGGCGTCGAGGAGCCGCGCGGCGTCCCCCGGAGCGCGGACGGCGCTCCGCCGATCCGGCTGACCGACGTGCGTGGCCTGGGGCGCCGGTTCTGGGGCATTGTGCTGCTGGGCGTGGTCTTCACCCTGGCCCGGTTCAGCGAGGCCTTCCTGATCCTGCGGGCCCAGGGCGTGGGCCTGCCGATCGCCCTGGCGCCCGTGGTGCTGGTGTTGATGAACGTGGTCTACGCCGGGGTCGCCGCCCCGGTGGGAGCCCTGTCGGACCGCATCGGCCGGCGCAGTTTGCTCGCCACCGGCCTGGTCATGCTGCTCGCGGCCGATCTGGTGCTGACCCTGTTCGGCAGCGTGGCGGGCGTGCTCGTCGGCGTCGCCCTGTGGGGACTGCATCTGGGCCTGACCCAGGGCCTTCTGGCGACGCTGGTGGCCGACGCCGCGCCGGCCCCGTTGCGGGCCACCGCCTTTGGCCTGTTCAACCTGGCGACCGGCGTCTCGCTGCTGGCGGCCAGCGTCATCGCCGGCCTGCTGTGGGCCGCGCTCGGAGCCCAGGCGACCTTCCTGGCCGGGGCCGGGTTCACGCTGCTGGCGCTCACCGGGCTGCTGCTGTTCGGCCGGCCGCCGGCGACGGTCAGGCCCGACTGACCGCGCGGACCCGCGGAAGGCGGCGGGCGATCGCGATCCGGCGCGGGCTCATGTCGCAGGCGTAGCAGAGCGCCTCGACGCCCTCGTCTACGACCTCGTCCAGCGCCGCGGCGAAGGCAGGATCGAGCTCGGCGCAGGCGGAGAAGGCGTCGCAATCCGTGCGCTGGATCACGAACAGGGCCACGGCCCGGTCGCCGGCGCGGACCCGCCCGGCCAGCTCCCGCAAATGTTTCGTCGACCGTGCGGCCACGCAATCGGGGAACTCGGCCAGGGTCCCGGCCCGACGCATGTGGCAGTTCTTTACCTCCAGCCAGCAGGCGGGCCGGTCCGGATGGGTCAGCAGGAAATCGACCCGGCTGTTCTCGCCATACTTCACCTCGCGCCGGTGAACCGCATAGCCGGCCAGTTCAGGAATGACGTCCGCCGCCAGGGCCTCGGCGACCAGCCGATTGGGCAGCATGGTGTTGACCCCGACCAGTCCGCCGTCGGCCTCGACCAGTTCGAGCGTGTGGGCCAGCTTGCGCTTCGGGGCGTCCGACCGTGACAGCCAGACGCCCAGGCCGGGCGTGTTGAGGCCGAGCATGGCGCCGGGATTCGGGCAATGGGCCGTGACCTCCGCGCCGTCGTCGAGCAGCACGTCGGCGAAGAACCGCTTGTAGCGGCTGACCAGGCGGCCACGGGCGAGCGGGGATGGAAAGTCCATCGCAACGACCTAGGTCAACGGACCGCAGCGCGAAAGCGGGAATGGCCTTTTTTCCTGACAACCCCGCGCCAGACGCTAGAACACCCTCAAACGCCGCGCCTGAGCGGACGAAGCGGAGTCACCGATGAGCCCGGACCGAGTCACAGCCGCCGTGATGATCATCGGCGACGAGATCCTCTCGGGCCGCACCCAGGACACCAACCTGGCGGCCATCGCGAAATATATCGGGACCTATGGCGTCGACCTGGCCGAGGCGCGTGTCGTGCCCGACGACGAAGACGAGATCGTTGCGGCGCTGAATCACCTCCGGACGAAGTACGACTATGTCATCACCACCGGCGGCATCGGTCCGACGCATGATGACATCACCGCCGACTGCGTCGCCAAGGCCTTCGGGGTCGCGCTGTACGAGCACCCGGAGATCATCGCGATGATGGAATCGCGCTGGAAGACCGAGCTCAACGCGGCCCGGCGGCGCATGGCCCGGGTGCCGGAGGGCGGAAGCCTGGTCAAGAACCCAGTCCAGGGCCCGCCCGGCTTCCAGATCGAGAATGTCTTCGTGCTCGCCGGCGTTCCGTCGATCATGCGCGGCATGCTCGAGGACGTGGGGCCGCGGTTGAGGGGCGGGGCTGTGGTGATTTCACGCACCCTGCGGGTCGACGGTTCCGGCGAGGGCGCGATCGCCGCGCCGCTCGAGGCCGTGGCGAAGGCCCATCCGGACCTGTCGCTGGGCAGCTATCCCTTCTTCTCCAACGAAGGTTACGGCTCGAACCTGGTCATTCGCGGACGCGATCAGGCGGAGGTTGAAAGCACCCTTGCCGAGCTGTCAGCCGCCCTTCTCGACGCGGGCATCACCGGGTTGACCCGGCTTGACACCCAACCTTAGGCGCCCCCAATTTGGGGTGATTTCTCCTGTCCAGTAACGAGGTCGCGTCATGCGCCGTGTTTCCGTTGTTCTCGCTCTCACCGCTGGCCTCGCCGGCAT
>DAORNX010000349.1:0-3213 GCA_035441225.1 Caulobacter sp. | reverse complement strand
TGCCTCGCGCTGGAAGGCCAGCAGGGACTGCCCGGCCCCGAGCAGCAGGACGGGCAGCAACGCCGCCGCCATGGCGACGCCAAGGCGCACGCGGATCGTGGTCGCGGGCCCCCACCGCAACCGGCCGAGCAATTTCACCGGATCGCGCTCAGCCGCTCCGCGTCGGCAAGGATCGCGCGCATGGCGTCGCCGGCGTCCCGGCCGTCGCGATCATAGGCTCCGGTCTCCAGGATGCCCTGCAGGGCCTTGCGCGCCCGGCTGACCCGGCTCTTCACCGTTCCGACCGCGCAGCCGCAGATGTCGGCGGCCTCTTCGTAGGCGAAGCCGCCGGCGCCCACCAGGATCAGGGCCTCGCGCTGCTCCAGCGGCAGCATGCCCATGGCCAGGCGCAGCTCGTCGAGGGCGATCGGGGATCCGGGATCATCCACGGCCACCAGCGTCCGTTCGGCGGCCTCCTGGTCCAGTTGGGTCGAGCGCCAGGAGCGGCGCTTGTCGGAATAGAACTGGTTGCGCAGGATCATGAAGGTCCAGGCCTTCATGTTGGTGCCCAGCTGGAAGCTGGCGCGGGCGTCCCAGGCCTTGATCATGGCGTCCTGCGCCAGATCGTCGGCGGCGGTCGCGTCGCCGGTCAGGGTGCGGGCGAAGGCGCGCAGGTGGGGGATCAGCGCCACCAGGTCGCGCTGGAACACCCTGTCGCGGGCCGCGCCCTCGAGGGGCGCGGCCGCGGCGTCCGATGCTGCCGCCATCTCAGCTCTCACCGGTTTTGTTGTCCGCCCGCCGCAAGATGTCGAGAAACTCGTCCGGCACGGGCTCGTTGACCACCTCGTCGAACATCTGGCGCAATTTCACGCCGATCGCGCGTTGCCGCAGGCGAGCCTCGTCGAGCGGGGCCGTACCTTTCCGCCGTTCATCCATGGCACTTTGTTCGATCATGCTGTCGGCGTGGCGAGATGCCCGCCCCCTCCTGGAACTGTGACTCCGGCCGTTCAACGTCCGTCTCCGCCCCTGGTTCCCGAAACCGTGTTCGCCATGATGGCCCAGACGGCGTAATCTGGGAACCGTTGTCATCCTGACGCGTTGGCTGTCTCGTGGAAGACGCGCCCCGTCCTTGCGGGCGGCGGCGCGTGTCCCGATCCGAAGACCTGAAAACGGGAGGGGTTATGAGTCTTCTTGCTCGTCTGGCGCCGCATCTGCCCTACATGCGCCGGTATGCGAGGGCCCTGACGGGCAGCCAGGCCACCGGCGACCAGTATGTCCGCGTCGCGCTCGAGGCCCTGGCGGCCGGCGAGAAGACCCTGGACAACCGGCTGTCGCCGCGGGTGGCGCTGTATCATGTGTTTCACGCCATCTGGTGCACCTCGGGCGCCCGGCTCGAGGACCGCGCCCCGGTCGAGGGCCATGACGCCGGCCAGCGCCTGATGCGCATCGCGCCGCGGTCGCGGCAGGCCTTTCTGCTGACGGCGCTTGAGGGCTTCACCCCCAGCGAGGCCGCGCAGATTCTCGACACCGACTTCCCCGAGGTCGAGCGGCTGATCTCCCAGGCGCAGAACGAAATCGACGCGGAACTGGCCACCGACGTGCTGATCATCGAGGACGAGCCGGTCATCGCGGCCGACATCGAGGCGCTGGTGCGCGAACTCGGCCATGCCGTGGTCGATATCGCCGCCACCCGCACCGAAGCCGTCGAGGCCGTCGCCCGCAAGGCGCCGGGGCTGGTGCTGGCCGACATCCAGCTGGCCGACGGATCGTCGGGCATCGATGCGGTCAAGGACATCCTCGGTCACTACGACATTCCGGTGATCTTCATCACCGCCTTCCCCGAACGCCTTCTGACGGGCGAGCGGCCGGAACCGACCTTCCTAATCACCAAGCCGTTCCAGCCGGAGACGGTGAAGGCGGCCATCGGCCAGGCGCTGTTCTTTCATCCGGGCCGGACCGCCAAGGCGGCCTGACCTATCCGACCGGCTCGCCGGCGGCCCGTGTCTCGGCGGCCGTCGGCGTGCTGGTCGCGTCGGCCGCGGCCAGGTCCCCGGCCCGCAACGCCCAGCTGGCGAACAGCGTGATCGCCGCAAGGCTGGTCGAGGCCACCAGAACCCAGAACACGTGCCGGCCCCAGCGGCCCTGCCGCGCATCGGTCGCCTCGATATGCGTCTCGTGCGCCCGGGGAAAGCGGCTGAAAAACGTGGCCATGACGTAACGCCTCCTGTCCGATTGGTGGACCGAAAACGTTTCCCGCCAAGGGCTTGTTCCGGCTTCGCGCCTGGCCTGAAAAAAGTTCGAACTTTTTCGCCCTGGCCCGGAACGGAATTTCACGGCGGGACGTTTATGGATTGCGGAGGCGGCGACGCCCCCCCCGACTTGAGGCTGGTGAAAGCCAGCCAGTCGCCTCCGCACCCCTTTTCTCGATGATGCGAACTCGAGGGGCGGATCTTGCGATCCGCCCCCTTTTCTTGCGTCCGCCCTGCAGGCCCCGACGGGCGTCAGTGCGGGCGCAGATGGAAGGTCACCTCGGCCCGCCGCCGCAGGGGCCGGTCGTCGCCGGCGGGGGTCACCGCCCCTTGCTCGCCCACCGCCCCGACCGAGAAGTTGACGGTGGTGAAGCCCAGCCGTTCGACCGCCTGCCGCACCGCGTCGGCGCGCTTCTTCGACAGGGCCAGATTGACCTCCGGCGCCCCGACCGAGTCGGCCAGCCCGGTCACATCGACCTTTCCCAGCACGCAGCCCCTGGCCAGCTCGCCCGCGCCCCTCAGCACGGCCCGCGCCTCGCGGGTGACGACCGCCGAATCGCGGCGGAAATAGATCGAGACGGTCAGGTCCTGGCAGACATTGGGCGTCCTGACCCGCTGCATCCGGGACAGGGTCCCGCAACCGCTCAGCATCACGGCGACCGTCCCGAGGACGGCCAGCTTCGACATTCTGTTCATTTCCCTACCCTCAGCCCAAGAAAAGGGCGGCCGGCCTGACAGCCAACCGCCCGTTCCGCCCATCAGCAGGCGCTGACGTCAGTTCCGCGGCCGGCCATCTTCCCAGTAGTAACGGCCGGAGGCCTGATCGTAATAGTAGTACCGACCGGCCGCCTCGTCATAGTACTGGCGCTTGGTCGGGGTGGTCGCGCCGCAGCCGCCGTCCTCGCGACAGCCCTTGACGGCCCCGGCGGTGCCGCCGACGACCGCGCCGATCGCCGCGCCCGTTCCCGCATCGCCGCTGCCGACA
>DAORNX010000348.1:0-3304 GCA_035441225.1 Caulobacter sp. | reverse complement strand
CGACCGGTGGATTCGCCGTCCTGGCGCGGACGATCCTCGCGTGGCTCGCGGGGCCTGTCCTCGCGGGGACGGTCTTCGCGCTGCGGGCGGTCTTCGCGCTGTCGGTCATCGCGGGGCCGGTCGTCACGCTGGCGGTCGTCACGCTGGCGATCCCGGCCTTCATAGCGTTGTTGCCCGTCGCGCTGACGGCCTTCGAAGCGCTGGCTGTCGCGCTGGCCCTCCGGCTCGGCGGCCTCGGCCTGCTCGGCATAGCCGCCCTCGGGCGCCTCTTCGGGTTCGGCCTCGAAATCGATGTCAAAGCCGGAGGCGAACTGTTCGCGCCCGACGATGTCGGACACCGGGCGATGCGGCTGCATCGCCCGCAGGGTGCGGAAATAGTGCTCGGCGTGCTGCAGGTAGTTCTCGGCCAGCACCCGGTCGCCGCCGGAAGAGGCGTCCCGCGCCAGCTGCTGGTACTTCTCGAACACGCTCTGGGCCGCGCCGCGGACCTTGATGCCCTCGGGTCCGTTGGAGTCGAACGCGCGGTTGGCGTTGTGCTGGGGCTTGCCGCCCTGGTTGCCGCCGCCGCCGCCACGATTGCGGCCACGCTGACGCTTCATACCCTTGAAATCTCTCATTTTACCCTTCGACCTGCCGGCCGGCGCACGACGCTATGGGCGGTGGCGCGGGTCGGTTCTGGATACTGGTTCGGGCTTGCCGCCCGCTTTTTTGTTTCGAAAAAGACGCTGTTCTTCGTCCCCGCCCGGCTTTCAGCGCCGCGACCCGGTCCTCGTGGGACCTCGCGCGCCCGCCGTCGATTGCGATCAATCTCTACGGCGTTCTGAGTGGGGACGAGTCAGATGTAACGCCTCAGGTCCCTGTTTCCAAGGGGTTTTTGGAACCCGCGACAACCCGGTCGCGGAGGCCCAGGTCCTTGATCGTCCGCACGCCGTCCGCGCCGGCCTGGCGGAACAGGGCCTCGACGGCGGCGCTCTGGTCGTGGCCGATCTCGACCGCGAACATCCCGCCCGGCTTGAGCACGCGCAGGATCTCCGGCGCCAGAACGCGGTAGGGATCGAGTCCGTCCGGGCCGCCGTCGAGGGCCAGGCGCGGGTCGTGGTCGCGCACCTCCGGTTCAAGCGTCTCGATCACCGCGCTTGGGATGTAGGGCGGGTTGGCCACCACCAGGTCGAAGCCCGCGTCGCCGAGGCCCGCCGTCCAGTCGCCGCGCAGCAGGGCGGTGCGGCCGTCGAGGTCGAGGTTGGCCGCGTTTTCCCGCGCCACGGCCAGGGCGTCCTCCGAAATGTCGACCCCCAGCCCCCGCGCGGCTGGCCGTTCGGCGAGGATCGCCAGCAGGATGGCGCCCGAGCCGACGCCCAGGTCCAGCAGGGTGAAGGCCATGGTCTCGGGAAACGCCTTCAGCGCCTCGTCGACGATCACCTCGGTGTCGGGACGGGGGGTCAGGACCCTGCCGTTGACGTTCAGCATGATTTTCCAGAAGCCCTTGCGGCCAAGGATATGGCTGACCGGTTCACGGCGGCCGCGGCGCTCGAGGTAGCCGTCATAGACGGCCTCCTGCTCGGCGGTGATCTCGCGGTAGGGGTCGGTGACGATCTCCAGCCGGCTGACCTCCGCGGCGGCCTCCAGCATCAGCCGCGCGTCGATGGCGGGCTGGTCGATGCCGATGGCCTTCAGCCGCTCGCCGCCGGCCTTCCAGGCCTTCACAAGGGTGGTCACGCGATCAGCTCCAGGACGTCGCCCTCGGCCACCCGGCCGTCGGCGGTGATCTGCACGTAGAGGCCGCAGAAGGTGTGGCCGTAGTTGTCGAACAGCGCCTTTACCACCTCGACGTCGCGCTCGGCCGTGGCCGGGTCGACGTGGGTCGCCGTGCAGCGGACGATCGGCTTGAACACCGTGGCCGTCGCCTCGCCGATGCGCAGCGTGCGACCCTGCCAGTCCTGCTCGGCCCAGGCCGGCCAGCCATCGACATAGAGGTTGGCGCGGAAGCGCAGCGGATCGAGCGGGCGGCCGATCCGGGCCTCCAGATCGCGCAGGCTGGCCAGGTTGATGATCGAGACATGGCCCAGCGGATGGTCGGTGAACCGCCAGCCGCCCGGCGCCCGCAACACCCTCAGGGGGGCCCGGGCCTCCTCGCCCAGAAGGTCGGCCAGCCAGGCCGCGAAGGCCATGCGGCCCGCCTCGCCGGTCAGGTCGCCGGCGAAGTCGGCAAAGCCGGGCGCGGACGCGTGAAACACGCCGGTCGAGTCGTCGTGGCGAGTGCGAGCCCTGGCCACCCCGGCGATGTGCGCCAGAACGGCGAAGCGGGTCTTGGGCACGAAGGCCGGGCGATCGGGATCGAAGCCGCTGTCGCCGATCTCCACGGCGTACATCCGGTCGCCGGGAAACGTTCGCCCGGCGGCCAGGTCGGCGGCGGCGAGGCGCTCGGGGGTGAAGCCCTTGACGGGATGGCGATACAGGGCGGCGACGGCGGCCTTCATCGTTGCTGAGTGCCTCACGGCGACAGGCGGGGCAAGTGCGGAACGCAGCGGCCGGCGGCGGTGTTCACCCTCCATGGAGCGAGACGGCGTTCGCAGGGGACTGGCGAGGGCGGGGGACTGGGCCCGCACGCGACCGTTGCACCTGCTGCCGTGGATCGTCCTGACGGCCGGGGTGGTCCTGTGGCCGGGCCGGCGGCCGCCGGGGGCCGGCCTCAGCGAGGACCGGATCATGGACCCGGCGGCGTTTGACCGGGTCGAGCCGGGGCGGGGACGGGCCGCCCGACATCCGCACGCCATCCCGCTGATCGGCTGGCGCGACATCCTCTGGCGGACGGTCTGGGAGACTGTGCGGGACAAGCTGCCCAGCACCGCCGGCGGGGTGACCTTCTACGTCCTGCTGGCGATCTTTCCGGCCATCGGGGCTTTCGTCTCCCTCTACGGCCTGGTCTCGGACGTCACGGCCGTGGAGCGCCAGCTGCGCGGCCTGGCCGGCGTGTTCCCGGCCAGCGTGGTGCAGATCGTCGGCGAGCAGATGCTGCGCCTGGCCGGCCAGCACCAGGCCAGGCTCAGCCTTGCCTTCGTCGTCAGCCTGCTGCTGTCGGTGTGGAGCGCCAACGCCGGCATGAAGGCGCTCTTCGAGGGCCTCAACGTGGCCTATGACGAGCGCGAGAAACGCAACTTCCTCCGGCGCACCGCCCTGACCTACGCCTCGACCCTCGGGGCGCTGGTGTTCCTGTCCCTGGTGGCCCTGATCCTGGTCGCCGCGCCCGTCGCCCTCCGCCGGCTCGGCGTGGCGCGGGCCGACGACCTGTGGATCGCCCTGCGCT
>DAORNX010000347.1:0-3322 GCA_035441225.1 Caulobacter sp. | reverse complement strand
TCGATGCGCGCGATGGCCGCGTCGGTCGCCTCCAGCGCGCTGATCTGGCCGGCGGCGATCGCGGCGGCCGTCTGGCCGGCGGTCGCGCGCGCGAGTTCGATGGTGTCGGTCATGGCCGTCTCCCCTGTCCTGTCCCTGAGGCTCGCAAAGGGCGGGCGGCGGTGTCCAGCCCGTCGTGACAGCGTGCTGACAGAACGCTGACAACAGCGACGCGTTAGACCGTCGCCGTCACATCTTCAGGAGACGACCATGGCTCTCAAGGCCCGCTGCCATTGCGGCGCGACACAGTTCGAAATCGACAGCGCTCCGGAGGAGGTCTCCAGCTGCAACTGCTCGTTCTGTGCCAAACGCGGCGGGCTGTGGGCCTACTACAAGCCGGCCCAGTTCAGACTTCTGACCGCCCGCGACCGGGTCTCGACCTACCAGTGGGGCCATTACCTGGGCCAGCATCACCACTGCGCCATCTGCGGCTGCGGGACCTGGAGCGAGTTCCCCAGTTTCGAGAGCGGCCAGCCGGACTTCAACGATCCTCGCATCTCGATCAACGCCCGGCTGATCGAGGACTTCGACCTCGACGCCGTGCCGGTGAAAAAGGTGAATGGGAAGGAGTACTGACCTGGCTCACAGCTTGCGTCCTTCGACACGGCCCCTGCGGGGCCTGCTCAGGATGACGTGCGGCGTGGAAGCTGATCCTCCTACGTCATGGTGAGCAGCGCGAAGCGCGTGTCGAACCACGCAATCTGCTTCAGCTCGCGAGGAGCGCCTCCTCCACCCAGTCCAGGCGGTCCTGGCCGAAGAACATCTCGTGATCGACGAAGAAGGTCGGGGCCCCGAAGGCGCCGCGCGCGATGGCGGCTTCGGTGTTGGTCTTCAGCGCGTCCTTCGCCCCCGGCGTCTCGGCAAGCGCCATCAGGGCGGCGGCGTCGAAGCCGGCCTTGGTCAGCACCTCATCGACCACCGCCGGATCGCCCATCTGCTTGCGGCCCTTCCACATGGCGTCGAACAGCGTATCGACCACCCGGGGGAAAGGGTCCTCGCCGACCAGTCCGGCCAGCATCCGCATCATCGGCAGGGTGTTGATCGGGAAGTGCGGGTTCATGTTCAGGGTCACGCCGAACTTCTTCGCGAACCGGGCCATGTCGGCGCCCATGTAGACGCCCTTGGCCGGCACCATCACAGGCGAGGCGTTGCCCGTGGCCTTGAAGATGCCGCCCAGCAGCACCGGCACATAGATCACCTCCGCGCCCGTCCGTTCGATCAGGCCCGGCATCCGCTTGTGCGCCAGATAGGTTGTCGGGCTGCCCACGTCGAACAGGAATTCCAGCGTCTTGCTCATCAGAAGGTCTCCATCCAGGGCCGCAGGTCGAGCTCATGGGTCCAGGCGTCGCGCGGCTGGCTGTGCAGCGCCCAGTAGGCGTCGGCGATGTGATCGGGGTTGAGGATGCCGTCCTGGTCTTTCAACGCGTATCGCTGGGGAAAATTCTCGGCGATCCAGGCGGTGTCGATGGCCCCGTCGATGATCGGGTGGGCCACATGGATGCCCTGCGGCCCCAGCTCCCTGGCCATCGACTGGGCCAGCGCCCGCAACGCGAACTTGGCCCCGGCGAAGGCCGAGAAGCCCTTGCCGCCGCGCAAGGACGCGGTGGCGCCGGTGAACAGGATCGTGCCCCGGCCGCGCGGCAGCATGTATTTCGCCGCCTCGCGTCCGGTCAGGAAGCCGGCGAACGCGGCCATTTCCCAGACCTTGGTGTAGACCCGGGCCGTGGTCTCGACGATCGGGAAGTTCACGTTCGCGCCGATGTTGAATACCACCGCCTCGAGCGGGCCGATCCCGGCCTCGACCTTCGCGAACAGGTCGACGATCTGGTCTTCCTTGCGGGCGTCGACCCCGAACGGGTGGACCTCACCACCGTCGGCCCGGATCTGGCCTGCCAGTTCGGTCAGCTTGTCGGCGTCGCGGCGGACGATGACGGCGGCGTAACCCTCACGGGCGAAGCGACGGGCGATGGCGCCGCCGGTGGCGTCTCCCGCCCCGATGACCAGCACGACCTTCTTCGACATGGCGACGCTTTCCGTTCTTTAGTCTTTAATAGCAACTAACTTCTCTGCCATCTTCGAGCAAGCGCGGGCAAATTCCCTCTATGCGCGCAATATGCGCTCTGCTACTTTTCGCTGCACCTTCCCGCCGGCGCAGAGGTTTCAATGCCCGAAGAGCCTCCCGAAGTCTCCGAACTCGTTGTCATCGCAAACCGGATTATCGCGCGAGGCGGCCACCTAGGTCCTAGCTATCCCTTGCCTGACGAATTTCTTGAGGGAGATGCCGCTTCCACTGGCGGCGGAAAGAACCCGGAGCCCGACCCTTGTAGCTACGTAGAGTCAAAACTCGAAAAGCAGACGGACGCCAAGGCAAATGGGGCCGCCGAGCCGGGCTGCCCTTGATTCTCAGCGAGGCTGATATGCGAACGATCACCAGTGGCGCACTGGCGTGCTTCCTTGCAGCGGGACTTGCATCGGCCCGCGAAATCCCGCCACCGCCACCGCTCGTGGACTACTCGCCTGCGGCATACGTTGGCGCCAGCTATGTGGCCGTCTGTGCACCGGCCCGGACCTACGTCCTTTCAATCTCGGCTCCCAACGGCGCCGGACCGCAGCTGTCGGCCTTTTTTGTCCGCGGGACACCTGTCGTGGCGGAGGAACTCGCCCAGATCAACGGGAAGCTCACGAAACTGAAGTCGTTCCCCTCGCTGAAGGTTGAGTGTTTGACCGGTCACGACCTGATTTCGATCGACGGCTGGACGGCAGAGGCTACGGGTGGGCGGCTGGGGCGCGTCACGCTGCATCTGACCGACGCCGGCGTCACCGTCGACTAGCCTCCCTTGTAAAGCCCGGCGTGGATCTGCCGCAGCAGGGCCTTCTGCACCTTGCCCATGGCGTTGCGCGGCAGGTCGTCGACGAACAGCACCCGCCTGGGCTGCTTGAACCGCGCCAGCCGGTCCTTGAGCGCGGCGATCACAGCGGCCTCGTCGAACGCGCCCTTGCCGCCCGTGGCGACCACGGCGGTGACGCCTTCGCCCAGGTCCGGGTGCGGCAGGCCGATGACCGCGCTCTCGACCACCCCCGGCAGGGCGTCGAGCTCCGCCTCGACCTCCTTGGGATAGACGTTGAAGCCGCCGGAGATGATCAGGTCCTTGCCGCGGCCGACGATGGAGACGTACCCGGCGGAGTCGATCACGCCGAGGTCCCCGGTGATGAAGAACCCGTCCGGTCGGAACTCGGCGGCGGTCTTCTCCGGCATGTTCCAGTAGCCCGCGAAGACGTTGGG
>DAORNX010000346.1:388-3328 GCA_035441225.1 Caulobacter sp. | reverse complement strand
CGCGCCGGGGCGACCAGCCTGCAGGAGATCGCCCGGCGGTCAGGCCTGTCGCGGCGGTCGCTGGAGCTGCTGGCCGAGGCCGACGCCTTCCGCTCGGTGGGCCTGCCGCGGCGCGAGGCCCTGTGGGCGGTCAAGGGGCTGGCCATCGAGGTCCATGCCGAGCGCGACGCGCCGCTGCTGGCCGGCCTGCCGCTGTTCGAGGCCCGCGCCGACCTGCCGGTGATGAGCCTGCCGCAGCATGTGGCCGAGGACTACCGCACCGCCGGCCTGTCGCTGAAGGCCCACCCCTGCACGTTCTTCCGGCCGATGCTGGACGAGATGGGCTGTGTCCGGGCCGCTGACCTGCCGAGGATGAAGACCGGCCGGCGGGTTTCCGTGGCCGGGCTGGTGCTGATCCGCCAGCGGCCCGGCACGGCCAAGGGCATCGTGTTCATCACCCTGGAGGACGAGACCGGCCCGGCCAACGCCGTGGTCTGGAAGGACGTCTTTACGGCCAACCGGCGGCTGGCCATGAGCTCGGCCTTTCTGATCGTGCACGGCCGCATCCAGCGCGACGAGGACGGCGGCAAGGAGGGCCGGGTGATCCACATCGTCGCCGAGCGGTTCACCGACCTGACGCCCCGGCTGGCCGGCCTGCGCGAGGAGGGACAGCAGCCCCGCCCCGGCGAGGCGATCCGCAGCCGGCTCGTGCGTAGCCGGGACTTCCACTGAGATCAGGCGGCGACCGCTTCCGGCTCGACCCTTTCGGCGGCGTCGGTCAGGGCGGCGAACAGCTCATTGAGGTCGATCGGCTTGCGCACCACCCCGTCGGCCCCGGCCGCGCGATAGCGGACCACGTCCTCCTCGAACACGTTGGCGGTCAGCATCCACACCGGGGTGAGGGCGGCCGGCCCGCCGCCGGCGCGGATCGCCCGCAGGGCGGCCAGGCCGTCCATCACCGGCATGTTGGCGTCCATCAGCACGATGTCGAAGGATTCGCGCGCCATCGCCTCGACTGCCTCGCGACCGTTCTCGACCAGCGTCAGCACGACCGCCAACGGTTCGAGCAGCACCCGCAGGACGTGGCGGTTGGCGGCGTTGTCCTCGGCGGCCAGCACGCGCAGCGGCCGCGTCTCGTCGAGCGTCGGCGCTGACCGGTCGACCGGCCCTCCGATATCGACCTCGGCCGCGGGCGCGGCAAAGGCGAAGCGGAAGGCCGCGCCGCCGCCCGGCGCGTCGCCGACGGAAATGGTCCCGCCGATCAGGGCCATGTTGCCGGCGCAGATCGCCAGGCCCAGGCCGGCGCCGCCGAGGGCCTGCCCCTCGCTGGTCTGTTCGAAGGTCTCGAAGATGCGCAGACGGTCCCCGGTCGGCACGCCGTTGCCCTGGTCCAGCACCTCGGCCGTCACCGTCAGGGTCTCGTCGTCCTGCGTCGCCGCCAGTCGCACCGTCACGGTTCCGCCACGGGGGCTGAACTTGACCGCGTTGGACAGCAGGTTGACCAGCGCCTGTTCGATCTTGGCCCCGTCGGTCAGCACGCCACAGGGGGCGGTGAGCCCGTCGATGTCGAGGACAAGGGTCACGCCACGCTCGCTGGCGCGCGGCGTCCAGATGCTCACGACGGTGGCGGCCATGCGACGCAGATCGATCGGCGCGGCCTCGACGGTCATCTTGCCGGCCTCGATGCGGGTGATGTCGAGCACCGCGTCGAGCAGCCGCTTGAGCAGGGCGCCGGCATCCAGAACGCCGGCGGCCATGGCCTTCTGTCGCCTGTTGAGCCGCGAGCGATGCAGGGCCTCGGACAGCCCCAGGACCGCATTCAGCGGTGTGCGGATCTCATGGCTGGTCATGGCGAGAAAATCGGACTTGGCCCGGTTGGCGGCCTCGGCCTGGCTGCGAGCGGCTTCCGCCTCGGCCACGAGGGCCGTCAGGGCGGCGTTCTTCTCCTCGAGCGCAAGGCGCACATTCCACAGCGTGCGGTCGGTGGCCTGCTGGCGCCAGCTGGCGGCGACGACCGCGGCGACGAACAGCACCACGACGCCGCCGAAGTGGGCGCTCGGCATCTGCTGACGCTGGTCGATGGCGATCCAGGCCATCGCCCCGATCGAGGGCAGGATGGCGGCGATGTAGCCCAGCCGGCTCATATGCACCTGCAGCGCGGTGAACATCAGAACGCCGATGATCAGCAGGCCGGTTTCCGTGCGCAGCACGCTGGTGGTGGCCGCGCCGCGAACGACCATCGCCATCCAGCAGGCATGCAACGACAGCAGGAAGACGATCAGGCCTGTCCGGATCGTCAGGTCTCGCAGCGCCGCCCGCGCGTCAGGACTGCGCGCCGCCACCTCGACCGCCCAGGACAGGCAGACGTAGAGGGCCAGGTGCAGAACCCCGAAGCCGATCGTGAAGGTCAGCGGCGCGACGGTCGCCAGCAGGCCGGTCAGGCCGAGGGCCATGGCGAACCGGACGGGGGCCATGCCCCGGTAGTGCTGGATGTAGCCGTCCAGCTTGAGCGCATGCGCGATGAGGGTCTGGCCTGCCATGGTGCGGCAATCGACCACAGGTTTGTGAATATCGGCCTAAGCCGGACAGGCAGGGCGGATGACCCTGACGCTGATCGCCAAAATGGCCGACAGGAATTCGTGCCGTCCTCGGACTACGCCCGATCCAGCCTGAGAATGTCGGCGGTCTCGCCCGCCGGGGCCGCCGGGGCTCCGGGCGGGCGACGCAGCAGGGCGTCCGCGGCGGCGAACACCGTCACCAGCGAGGAATCCTGATCGGCGAAGGCGGTCGCCCCGTCAGGGCCGAGCCGGGCGCGCATCCAGTGTTCGCGCGGGCCGTTGGCGGGCAGGGGCTCCGCCAGGCGCGCCGCTTCGAGCGAGAAGCCCTGCGAGGCGCCCTGCAGGGCGAGGATCAGCGGCCTCAGGAACAGTTCGGCGCAGACGAAGGCCGAGGCCGGATTGC
>DAORNX010000346.1:0-260 GCA_035441225.1 Caulobacter sp. | reverse complement strand
GACCAGGTCGTAGTCGCCGACCGAGGCGCCGCCGACCGTGACGATCACCTCGGCCTCGACGTTCCGCACGGCGGCGATGATCGCCTCGAGCGAGTCGCCGGCCGGGGCGAGGCGGGCGGGCAGGCCGCCCCAGCGCCGGATCATCGGCAGCAGGCCCGCGCCGCCAGACTCATAGATCTGGAACGGACCGGCCTCTGTCCCCGGCGCGGCCAGCTCCTCGCCGGTCGCCAGCACGGCGATGCGAGGCCGTGTCGCGACCC
>DAORNX010000345.1:0-3336 GCA_035441225.1 Caulobacter sp. | reverse complement strand
GCGCCGTCGGCGATCTCGACATCGGCGATCTCGGCGACCACCGAGCCGAACGACTCATGCACCGCGACGCCGCGCGACAGCCCGACCGGCGCGGGTCCGGCCTTCTCGAGGGCGAGATTCAGCGCGGCCAGGTGTCGTTTGGCCCCGGCCCGTTCGTAGAGGGTCTTGCGGTACGCCACCGGGTCCTTGCCGGCCTTGCGGGCCAGCTGGTCGATGGTGTGCTCCATGACGAAGGCGGTGTGGGTCGCGCCGACCGACCGCCACCACAGCACCGGCACGCCGACGTCGGGCAGCGCAAGCTGGGCGTCGACGATCGGCGTGGCCTTCAGATAGGGCGAGCCGAGCGCGCCCTCGACCGCCGTGGCGTCCAGGTCGCCCTTGGACGGGATCGGCGAGCCCTTCATGATCGATTGGGTGACCACCCGATGGCGCCAGACGGCCGGATAGCCGTCCTTGTCGAGCGAGATACGCAGGTTGTGGTGCACGATCGGGCGGAAGTAGCCGGCCCGCATGTCGTCCTCGCGGGTCCAGACCAGCTTCACCGGCCGGCCGCCGCCGACCTTCTTGGCGATGTGCACGCACTCGGCGGCATAGTCGGACTGGAAGTTGGCCCGCCGGCCGAACGAGCCGCCGGCGAACAGGGTCTCGATCTTCACCGCGCCGGGCAGGGTGCCGACGATCTTGGCGGCGTTGAGCTGGTCGATGGTCGGGGCCTGGGAGCCGAAGCTCATGCTGACGCTGTTGCCCTTGACCCGGGCCACCGCGTTCATCGGCTCCATCGCCGCGTGGGCCAGGTAGGGGAAGTCGTAGGTCGCCTCGAACACCTCGCCGTCGGCCCGGCTGGCGTCGCCATGCGAGTCGAACGGAACCCATTTGAGATCCTGGGGCCCCTTGCCGGCGCCGGCCGCGCGGAACTCGGCCATGATCTGGTCGGAGCTGCGTTTCTCGGCCTTCGACTCGTCCCAGTCGACCTTCAGCGCCTCGCGGCCCTGGCGGGCGGCCCAGGTGGAATTCGCCACCACCGCCACGCCGGTCGGGATCTGGTAGACCTCGACGACGCCCGGCACGGCCTTCGCCGCCGTCGCGTCGAAGCCCTTCACGGTCGCCCCGTACCGCGGGGCGTGGGCGACCATCGCCACCAGCATGTCCGGCTCCTGGACGTCCTGGGTGTAGCGGGCCGTCCCGGTGCTCTTGGCCAGGCTGTCCTTGCGGCGGACCCGGTCGCTGCCGATCAGGGTGAAGGTCTTCGGATCCTTGAGCGTCGGGCTTTCGGGCGGCTTGATCTTCGCGGCCGCGGCCAGCAACTCGCCGAAGCCGGCCGACCGACCGCTCTTCGCATGGCTGACGACGCTGTCGCGCACGGTCAGCTCGCCGGCCGGGACGTTCCACTTGCCGGCCGCCGCCTGGACGAACATCGCCCGGGCGCCGGCGCCGGCCTTGCGCAACTGCTCCCAGCTGTTGGCGATGGCGGTCGAGCCGCCGGTGCCCTGGGCGCCCATGGCCGAGTTGGAATAGAGCTTGGCGTTGGCGGGAGCCTGTTCGACGGAGACGCGGGTCCAGTCGGCGTCCAGCTCCTCGGCGACGATGGCCGCCAGGCCGGCGTGGCTGCCCTGGCCGAACTCGATATGCTTGGAGATCACCGTCACCGCCCCGTCGGCGGCGATCCTGATGAATGGCCCGAAGGCGCCGACGTCGACCTTGCTGCCGATGCTGAGCAGGTCGGCCGGCGAGCAGCCGACCAGCAGGGCGCCGCCGACGAGGCTGGCGCCGACCACCAGGTCGCGCCGCGAGGGGGCCGGGATTTTGCTGTGCGCGTTCATGGCGAACTCCCTCACGCCTTGGCCGGCAGGGCGGCGGCGATGCCGGCCGCGTCCTTGATGGCCGCCCGGATGCGTTGGTAGGCGCCACAGCGACAGATGTTGCCGCTCATGGCCGCGTCGATGTCGGCGTCCGAGGGATGGCGGTTTTCCTGCAGCAGGGCGACAGCGCTCATGATCTGGCCGGACTGGCAGTAGCCGCACTGCGGCACGTCCGCCGCGACCCAGGCCTGCTGTACGGGATGGTGGCCGCCGAGCCCCTCGATGGTGGTGACCTTGTGTCCGGCGACCGCGCCCACCGGGGTCTGGCAGGAGCGAACCGGCTGTCCGTCCACGTGGACCGTGCAGGCGCCGCACTGGGCGATGCCGCAGCCGTATTTCGTGCCGGTCAGACCCAGGGTATCGCGCAGGACCCACAGCAGGGGCGTGTCATCCGCCGCCGTGACGCTGACGGACTTGCCGTTGATGTCGAGAGTGGTGGCCATGTCTGAACGTTCCCCGATCTGCGTTCTGTTTTCACCACGGGTCTGGCAAGTCCCGGGGCCGCGGTTATCTTAACGCTGTTAAGGCGGGGGCGCGCCAGTGAATTTTTCTGCGGTCCGGTCTACGTTGTCAAACCCCAGCCGGAGCCCGCCATGCGCGCCGTACTCGCCGTCCTTCTGGCCCTGTCGCCCGCCCTGCCCGCAGCCGCGGAGGACGGCCAGGCGCTGTTCAACGCCCAGTGTCGCAGCTGTCACAACCAGACGGGTCCGGCGGGCCCGGCCCTCAAGGGGGTTGTCGGCCGCAAGATCGCCACGGTTCCGGGCTTCGCCTATTCTCCCGGCCTCAAGGCCAAGGGCGGAACCTGGACCGACGCCAGCCTCGAGGCCTATCTCGCCAACCCCTCGGGATTCGCGCCGGGGACCCGGATGTTCGCCCGTGTGGCGCAACCGGGCGCGCGGGCGGCGATCATCGGCTATCTGAAGACCCAGAAGTAGGAGGGCCGATGCGCCTGCCGCGCCTGACCTCTGTCGTTCTGCTGGGCCTGACGCTGGCGGGCTGCGCCACGGCTCCGGCCCCCGGCACGGACAGCGGGCCGCTGGGCTATCGCTGCGACGGCGGCAAGCGCTTCATCGCCGCCTGGAATCAGCCGGGAGACAGGGTGCGGGTCACGGCCGGCGGGGTGACCCGATCCCTGCCGCATGCGCCCTCGGCCTCCGGCGCCCGCTACGCCAGCGGCGCCTACGAGATCTGGGGCAAGGGCGACGCCGCCATGCTGTCGGGCTTTCCCGGCGGTCCCTACGCCAATTGCCGCGTGGACTGACGGAGCCCCGGTGGACGCCTTTCCAGCCTTCTTCCCCCTGACCGGCCGCAAGGTGGTCATCGCCGGCGCGGGCGAGGCCGCCGAGGCCAAGGCGCGGCTGTTCGAGGGCTCTCCGGCCGTGGTCGTGCGCCTCGAAGGGCCCAACGCCTTCCTGGCGGGCGCCTACACGGGCGCGATCCTGGCCTTCATCGTCGGCGACGACCTGTTCGTCCAGGC
>DAORNX010000344.1:0-3339 GCA_035441225.1 Caulobacter sp. | reverse complement strand
GATCGCCGCGGCCCCCAATCGGCCCCGATGCAGGTCGATGCCCGCGCCGAGGATGGCCCCCGCGGTCAGGCTGATGGCGATCGCGACGTCCGGCGCCGCGAACCGGCCGCACCGGACGCCCTCGACGATGTCAGCCCCCATGGCGCCGCGCAGGCCGGTGACGAAGCGGTCGACCGGCAGGCCGCTGTCGAACAGCAGCCGGCCGTAGGTGGGCTCGTCGGTCACCAGATGCAGGGTCTGGCGGGTGATCAGGGCGAAAGCGACGGCCGGATCGTCGAGACCGGCCCTGAGACCAGCGCGGCGTGCGAGGCGAACATCAGCGCCGCGAGGTCGTCGAGCAGGGCGTCGAGGTCCGGATAGTAGTTGTAGAAGCTGCCGTGAACCAGGCCGGCCGCGGTGGTGATCCGGCGGATGCCGAGGGGCCCGGCCTCGCGGTCCAGCAGCAACGTCTGGGCGGCGACCAGCAACTGGTCGCGGGTTCTGGCGCGGCGATCGCCGGGCCTGGCGGCACGGGGCTCGTTCATGGGCTGACATAATGTCAAAAATGACATTATGTCAATTGCGGCGCTCAGGTCCGCGCGCCGACCACTCTCCGCAGGGCGCCGGCGACCGACGGCGCCAGGGCGGCGCGCCGGCCGAACAGCAGACGGTTGATCGACAGGGCGAAAGCCACGCAGGCCAGGAGGGTCACCAGCATCAGGTGGATGTAGTGGACCGGCGTCCAGAGGAAGGTGAACACGGCGTACAGCAGCGTCCCGAACACCACCGCCCCCATCACCGACCGGGCGTCGACGTCGCGGAACATCAGGCCGACGATGAAGGCCGACAGGATCGGCATCGACAGCAGGCCGTTGAGCTGCTGCACCAGGTTGATGATCGAGGCCGCGCCCATGTACAGCGGCACCAGCGCCACCGACAGGACCATGAAGGCGACCGAGATGATCCTGTTCAGCCGGCCGACATCCGGCTTTTCGGCGATGAACTTCTCATGCAGGTCGCAGACGTACAGCGTCACCGACGAGTTGAGCACCGAGGTGTAGCTGGTCAGCACGGCCGCCGCCATGAAGGCGGCGAAGGCTCCCGACAGCCATCCGGGCATGACCATCGCCACCACCCGGCCGTAGGTGGCGTCGCCCGCGTCGCCGAACAGCTTGAAGGCGGCGATGCCGGGCACGACGACGATGGCGGGAACGATCAACAGCCGGATCAGCGCTGCGGCCAGCACGCCCTTCTGACCCTCGCGCAGGGTCGGCGCGGCCATCGCTCGCTGGGTGATGGTCTGGTTGGTGCTCCAGTAGAACATCTGGATGAAGATCATGCCGGTCAGCAGGGTCGGCCAGGGGATCGGGGAGTCGGGGCCGCCGATCATGCTGAGCCGGTCGGCCGGGATCCCGGACAGGTCGAAGTCGATCGCGGCCAGGGCCAGGACCACCACCAGCAGGGCCATCGCCAGCACGCCGACGCCTGAAACGGTGTCATAGACGGCCACCGCCCGCAGGCCGCCGCTGATCGCGTAGGCCCCGCCGAGCACCGCCATGGCCGCGGCGATCAGGATCAGCGGAATCTCGATCCCGAACATGGTCTTGAGGAACAGCGAGCCTGTGTAGAGCATGATCGGCAGGTACAGGAACACGTTGCCGAGCAGGAACAGAACCGACACGACCGCCCGCAGATGGATCGAGCCGTACTTCCGTTCGAGCAGTTCGGTCGTGGTTGTGCAGTGGTTGCGGTAGTAGATCGGCAGGAAGATGTAGGCCAGCATCAGCAGCCCGACGATGGCCGACAGCTCCCACCAGGCCAGCAGGGCCATCTGGTTGCCGTTCATGCCCACCAGCTGGTCGGTGGACAGGTTGGTCAGGGTGATCGAGCCGGCGATGAACGGCCAGGTCAGCGTCCCGCCCGCGAGGAAGTACTCCCGGTTCGAATCCCGCGAACGTCCGCCCATCCGCCGGACCTGCCATCCGGTCAGGACGGCCATGAGCAGGGTCAGGCCGCCGAACACGGCCCACTGCACGAAACTGGTCTGCATCGGCTTCACCCCCCCACCGCCGACTCGCGGGCCTTGACTTCGCCCCGGGCCGGGCCGGTTCGTCAATCCGCGTTCGCCCGGCGCGGCAGGGGTCTGAGCGCGTCAGCCCATCGGGTACAGAATGTCGCGCGACACGGCGTCGATCTTCTTCATCACCTCGGCGTCGAGGACCAGGTCCGCGGCGGCGAAGATGTCGTCGAGCTGGTCCTCATGCGTCGCGCCGACGATGGTCGAGGCGACAAAGTCGTGCTGCTTGCTCCAGGCGGTGGCCAGGGTGACCGGAGCCAGGCCGGCTTCGGCGGCGATGGCCATGAACCGTTCGGTCGCGCTCAGGCTCTTGTCGTTGACGAACCGCTGGGCCATGGCCGCCTGCCGGCCACCCAGCTCCAGGTAGTTGGAGAAACGGGCCCCGGCGGGCCGTGCGCCGCCGTTGTACTTGCCCGACAGGACCCCTCCGCCCAGCGGCGAATAGGGAATCAGGCTGACACCCTCCTGCAGGCAGACCTGCGACAGGGCGTCCTCGAAGCGGCGGTTGTTGAGGCTGAAATTGTTCTGGATCGTCTCGTAGCGGGCCAGGCCCTCGCGTTCGGAGACCGCCAGGCTCTTCATCAGGCCCCAGGCCGTCTCGTTGCTGCAGCCGATCATCCGCACCTTGCCGGCCTCGATCAGGTCGTCGAGGGCCCGCAGGGCTTCCTCGTAGCGGGCGCCGTGGTCGGGCCAATGGGTCTGGTACAGGTCGATGTAGTCGGTGCCGAGCCGCTTGAGGCTGGCCTCGACGGCCCGCACGATGTTGTGCCGGTCCAGGGCGGTCATGCCGGCCCGCTGCGAGGCCTTCAGCCAGCCGTGGCTGGGACCGCAGACCTTGGTGGCGATGATCAGTTCGTCGCGGCGGCGGGTCTTCATCCAGCGGCCGACGATTTCCTCGGTGACTCCGGCCCAGTCCTCGCGCGGCGGCACCGGATAGTTCTCGGCCGTGTCGAAGAAGTTGATCCCTGCGTCCAGCGACCGGTCGAGGATCCGGTGGGCCATCGCTTCGTCGGCCTGAGACCCGAAGGTCATCGTGCCCATGCAGATCGTGGACACCGCGATGGCGCTTCGGCCCAGTCGTTTGCTTTGCATGGGAAGTCTCCGGCTTGAGGCGTGGGGGGCGCGCGTCGCCGCGGCCCGGTCACGCTCCTCCTAGGCCGCTCCCCCGCGGGAAGCCAAGCCCAACCTGTGGCCTTCAGATGCGATCGGCGGGCCCGGCGGCGGCGAACAGACGCACGGCCCGCGGCGCGATGCGCACGGTCGCGCCGGGCTGGATGGCCCCG